>JBAYVI010000018.1:0-32417 GCA_041674625.1 Melioribacteraceae bacterium
AAAAAATTGGGAGCTAAAGGAGATTGCAGGTGAAGATTATATTAAGAGTATCTTTTTTGTAAATAAAAATATTGGATATACTACCGGGGGGTTAGGTAAGATATATTCTACAAAAAATGGAGGTGGTACGTGGGAGCTATATGATTCTACTTACAATTATTTATTTCAGGATATTCAATTTATCAATGAAAATAATGGTTGGATAGTGGGATATATGTTTATTGATGAAGGGCATAGTAAAGGAATAATACTTCGTACTTCAAATGGCGGTATCACATGGGAAACACAATTAGCGATTGGTGGGAGCTCACCTTATGAGCGTATTAAATTTAACTCTATAAGAATGAAAAATGAAAATGTTGGTTGGGCGAATTCTTCACCGCCACATGATGGATTTGGGGATACAGATGTATTTAAGACAGAGAATGGTGGAGTAAACTGGGAATTAATAACTACTTTTAGGAGACCTACTTCCAGACTAAAACTTGCTGCTGGTGACACATTATGGGCAGGAGGATGGGGTTTTGAAGTATTTGCAGCTTCACCGGATGGTGGTAAAACATGGATAAATACCGATTGGGACAACTATCGTTATGTAGCGGGGTTATCTCCTTATACCGGAAAAATTGGTTGGATGGCGTCTCAACATGATTTTAATAATTCAACTTTTCAATTAAACTACACAGAAGATATGGGTGCAACGTGGACTCAAGAATTAGAAATTAAGGGTAGAATAGTTGATTTGGAGAACAAAGATGGATATTTGTGGTTAGTTGGTTATAATGGATTGATAATGAAAAAGAAAATTGATTTACCAACGAATTTAGAAATAGCAAAAGAACTTCCAACATCATTTGAAGTGTATCAAAATTATCCAAACCCATTTAATCCAACTACTACAATCGAATACATCTTGCCAATAGAGGGGAATGTAAAATTAGAAGTATATAATTCCATTGGACAGTTAGTAAATGTATTGATAGATGGTTATCAAAACGCAGGAAGGCAGAAAGTAACTTGGAATGGAAAGGATTCTTATGGCAGTTCAGTATCAAGCGGGGTCTATTTCTACCGGATCAAAACAAACAGCTTTTCTCAAGTAAAGAAGATGATCCTAATGAAGTAAAATTTTAAGTAGTATTGGAAATAAATATTTATTAAAAAGAAACCTCACCAATACGGGGTTTTCTTCGAGATAAATATACTAATAACAAATTTTTGAACAAGTACTTAGCAAACTTTATCATCGGAGACTACGCTGGCATACATAGTACCTTATACAAGGAAATCGATATTCTGATATATGAATCGCTTCTACAAGGAAGTCGATATTCCGAATCTGTGAATCGCACCTACAAGTCCAAGGGACGAGAAGGCGTAATCAACATTATAATTGCTCACTTTAAATCCAAAACCAAGACTAAAACCCGCTAACCCGGTAGTCGTACCTATCTTCAAATCCTTTCTCTTTGCATTATCATATCCTAATCGTAATCTGAATGACTGTCCAAGTTTAAACTCCCCGCCTGCTGAAATATTTTTGAATCGACTGAAAAAATTATCCTCTTTTTCATTTAACTTATTAAATGACCAGAACAATCTAAATGGAAGTTTCTCTAATTCTTTAGAAAAACCAATCCGCATATCTAAAGGAAGGTCTTCGCTCTTATTCATATATGAACTGATTTGACTTCCGAGATTAAGAATTGAAAATCCAAAATGCCATCTGCTATCAGGGATTTCGTAATGAAGTCCCATATCGAAGGCGTATCCGGTAGAGGATTGATCGGCAATTGCTGAATAGATAAACTTAGCATTAACGCCATAATAGAAATTAGAATCAAGATGGTTTGTATAACCGATTAATGCGGCGAGATCACCCGCACCAAATTCACCTAATTTTTCGCCTCTTTCGGTCGCCTCTGTAAAACTGCCATAATTAATATATTGTACCGCAGCGGTGAATCTTCCGAGACCTTCATAATATTTAGAACCGGCAATGCTTGCCGAATTAATATCCATCAAATGTTTGACGAATGAAAAAGAAACCGGAGTACCTTCTAATGTGCCTGCACCAGCGGGATTATAAAAAATTACATTTATATCTTTATCGGCGGAAACAAAGCTCCCCGATAGTGCCGCTGCACGCGGGCTATAATCAAGTCGTAAAAATTCATATATATTTTGTGCTTGTAAACCGGTCGTTATTAAGATAAATATGACTATTAGATTCTTTTTAAACATAATATTCCTAAAATGATTTACGATTTTAAAGATAATAGAATATAAAGGCAAGGTAAAATAAAATGGATGCTTCCGATTTTCAGGAACAATTGTATATTTGTATATGTTAGAATTTTAGAATATTAAAAGGAACATAGAAAATGAACGGATTCAAGACGGTCATATTAATGACGGTTATGATGGTCTTATTCATATTGGTAGGTGATCTTATCGGCGGGCAATCGGGTATGATGATTGCATTTGTTTTAGCAATAGTCATGAATTTTGGATCGTATTGGTTTTCAGATAAAATAGTTTTGGCAATGTATAAGGCAAAGCAGATCGAAAGAAATGATATGCCTGAATATTATGATGCAGTGGAAAGATTAGCCTCCAAAGCGAATCTTCCGATGCCAAAAGTTTATGTAATTGAAAATCCTACTCCGAATGCTTTTGCTACCGGGAGGAATCCGAATAATAGCGCAGTCGCTGTAACATCCGGTATTTTAAGAATTTTGAATAAAGATGAACTCGAAGGCGTTATCGCTCACGAATTAACACATATATTAAATAGAGATATATTAGTAAGCACTATTGCCGCTACATTAGTTGGTACTATTACGATGGTAGCGAGAATGGCGGGGTGGGCTGCAATGTTCGGCGGTTCAAGCAGAGACGATAGAGACGGACACAATCCGATTGCAGATTTAGTTCTTATGATTGTAGCACCGATTGCAGCTATGCTAATTCAAATGGCGATATCCCGATCAAGAGAATATATGGCTGATCAAGGGGGAGCAAGAATTTCGGGCAAACCTTTAGCACTTGCTTCGGCTCTCAATAAATTGAGCCAAACTAATGAAGTAATTCCGATGCAAAATGCGGGCTCTTCATCAGCACACATGTTTATTGTTAATCCATTAAGCGGAAAATCGTTAATGAAATTATTCTCTACACATCCACCGGTCGAAGAAAGAGTAGCACGATTAACTGAAATTGCCACTGGTAGAAGGTAATTATCTTAGTTGAAGAGATTATTATTCATACTGTTTTTATTAATTTCGGGTAAGTCTGCCTATGGGCAGACTTACGATAATAATTCTCTTTTTATAAAACTTCTTCAAGAAAGTGCTGAAAAATCTGATTCACTTCTGAAAGCCAACTCAATTAAAACATTTGATTTGAAATTCGATTCAAACGAAAGATTCCATTATTACGGCTCTATTCTTAACCAGTTTTTCCAAAATAAAGGTTATCAAATTACCCAAGGGAAAGATGACGCTGAAAATAAATTGCAGTTTAATTTGATAAGTATTGATATTAATTACGGCAAACCGGAAAAGGAAAGTTTTTTCGGTGATCTTTTGATAACGAGAAATATGTCTATTAAAACAGTGCAAACAGTTGATAAAAATGGTTCATCTCTCGCATCAATAACTTATAATGCAATCAAGGATGACACTCTTTTATATGACGAAGCATCAGAATTTGAGAACTCAGGGTCATTTCCGGTAAGAAATAATCTCCCCTCTGCACCTATATTTTCAAATTTATTGGAACCCATCTTAGCTGTTGGAAGTATAGGGATAGTAATAATTCTCCTTTTTACCGTGAGAAGCAACTAAAAATTGTTTATATTTAAATCTTACTTAAAATTTAACTTAAAATATGACTAAAAAATTATTATTAATACCGATTGCCGCATTAATGCTTTGGAACTGTTCTTCAACAGTAGATACGAGCAAATTTAATTCCGAAGAGTTTTTTAATTACACAATGGAATTGTATAACAACGAAGATTATGAAAAAGCTGTACAAGAATTTCAGGCTTTGATTCTTCAATATCCAGGAAGTGCTGTTAGCGATGATGCTCAATATTATCTCGGTATGACCTACTTTAAAAGAGAGCAATTCCTTTTGGCAGCTTACGAATACAGCAAATTGATTAGGAATATACCTGCAAGTCCATTTGTCGCTGATGCACAATTTATGCTTGCAGAATCGTATTATCAATTATCACCACCCTATCAATTAGACCAAGCATATACAAAAAAATCGATAGAAGAATTTCAGGCATTTATTGATTTCTTCCCGACTAATAATAAAGTGGAAGAAGCATCTCGAAAAATAAAAGAAATGACAGAGAAGCTCGCTGAGAAAGAATATAGAGCCGCATTAATTTATGAACGTATGGAATATGACAAAGCTGCTTTAAAATATTATCAGAATGTAGCAGAAATCTATCATGATACCAAATTTGCTCCAATTGCTTTGTATAGCAAGATTCAAATAGAACTTAAAAAAGAGATGAAAAAAGAAGCTATTGCGGATATCAGCATTTTTCTTAATCGTTACGGTGAGGATGAAAACGCCGGAAAATTAAGAGATATCGAGGCAGAGCTTACAAAGGAAAATTAATTGAATAACCGTGTTAAAAGGGTAGCAGATTCTGTATTGGTTATGACAGAGCTTGTACTTCCGAATCATACCAATCAACTTGGTAATCTGCTCGGTGGGCAGTTAATGCATTGGATTGATATATGTGCTGCTCTTTCGGCTGCTAAACATTCTCAAAGAATCTGCGTTACGGCTTCGGTAGATAAAATTGATTTCCATCATCCCATTAAACTTGGGCAAGTTGTAACTTTATACGCGACGGTTAATAGAGTTTTTAAAACTTCGATGGAAGTTGGGGTTAAAGTTTTTGGAGAGTCCCATATCGAAGGTACTAAATTCCATAGCAACACGGCATATTTAACTTTTGTAAGTTTAGATGAAGAAAGAAAACCCGTTCACACATTTGAAATCATACCGGAAAGTGATGATGAAAAGAGAAGATATCAAGAAGCTCTTAAAAGAAGAGAAAATCGACTTTCGACACGGGGTAAAATCTAAGCTTTTAACATTTTTTGTTCTATTTAATTCGCTCCTCCCCGCTCAAGTTCCTCTTAATGGATTTGTTAATTTAAGTAAAGTAGATTCCAAAATTCTATCAGGCAAATTATTCAATCTAGATTACAATCTGGATGGCTATCGTGATTTAATAGTCTTCGATTCCGAAAGCAATAAATACTCAATAATTGAAGGTAACTCAACCAATACAAATCAAAAAGTTTTTTCACGCTATTCTCCATATCAAATAAGCTCAATAATACCATTTAATTCAAATGAAAAGAGCAGGAACTATTATTTTGTCTCACGAAAAAGTAGAGTACTTGGTATAGCTTCATTTAATAAATTCGGTTCAATAAATTTAAGAACCACTCTCAAAATTGAATCGTTTCCAAATTATATTGAAGCTATGGATATTGATGATGATGGAATCTCTGAAATTCTTACTTCCGGTATTTTAGAAAACGGTCTTAGAACATACAAATTAATTCGGAATAGAATTGTATTAAATCAAGAAATTAGCAAGCGAACTTTTTATAAGGCGATATTTATCGATTTAGATTATGATGGCTATCTCGATATTGCAGCATTGGATTCTAAGAGAAGAAATATAACCTTTTTCTATAATGACGGTACAGGGAATTATTATGAATATAGATCGACATCATTGAAATATGCAGTAAATAACTTTATTTCCGAAGATATCGATTTTGATAATTTTACAGAGCTAATAGCATCTAATGATACCGGATTTGAGATATTGAAAGGGGATTCTGTTTCTTCTTTTGAACGAAAGATTTTTATAAAGACAAAAATATCTCCCGGAAAATTTATTGTTGCCGATTTTAATTCCAATGGATATAACGATTTTGCTTTTGCAGATTCAAGTGGGTCGCTTAATTTGATTTTTTCTACAAATGAAGGAAAATATTATCCACCGATAGAATATTTATCACGCTCCAATATAATCGATTTAGAAAATTTTATCGATAGAAGAGGGAATAACCTTGCAGGTTTAAGTGGTAATGGAATTATTTTTAATTACTCATCAATAAAATCGATTAAGAATGAGTTTAATATATCGCTTGGTTTAAATCCCACTAAATTATGTTTTTTTAATTACGGTAATGACCGATATAGTGATTTAATGATTTACGATAAGTCGAAAAGGAAGGCAATTACTATTTTATCTGACTTATCAGGGATACCAAATGAGTATAATGAATTTTTTACTGCTTCTCGTCATTCAAAAATAAAGTGTGATGATCTTCGATCGGAAATAAAAACATTTTATTTTTATAGCGATGGTGGTAGAGAAATTGAAATTCTTAAAATTAATTTCAAAAAAGGAATTTCGGAAAGAAAAATTCTTTATACATCAATTCCAATTATGGATTTATTTATTTCGAGAGATGTATCTAAAGATTATCAGTCAATGTATGTGCTCGGAATCGTGAGTAATGTTTTAGTAAAATCGGAATTTCAATTTAAGGATTTTAGATATGTATCTACGGGGAGCGAAAATATAGATGTTAATGCAGTTACGGCTCGCTTTAATCCGCTAACGCGACTCGAAATTTTTTCGGTAAATAAGAAGAAACAGAAATATAATTTTGTGCGTTATAGTTTTCAGAACGGAAAGTATGAAAAAACATTAATAAAATCTGTTGATGAAATTCTCGATGATGAAATTTATCTATCTATTTTTAGAGCTGATTACAATAGGACTTATGCAGCCGCCGCAGCATTTGTAAATGATAAAAACTGTAATATAGCTCTGACTTCAGTTAGAGGCAGTACGGAAATCAATTTATCTGATTTTACTATCGATGGTTCAGGTCTTTTTCTTGATTTTGATTTAAAACGTAACGTGCTTTCACTGTTTTTAAAAAATATATTTGATGGAGAAATAGTTAAATTTACATATAATAAAGATTGGGAAATTAGTAAACCGATTTCGATATTCAAATCGAAAGAAAATTATAAATTTACTTTCAATCAATTTAATGGAAGAAATACATACTTAGCATATAATATTTTTGGTACAAATTCGGTTTCATTTAGGGAACTATGATAAAAAGAATTATGATTTTGTTATTAATTGTAAATTCATCTGTTTTCTCTCAAGAAGAGAGTAAGATGATTGATTCCTATTTAAAACTTAAGAATAAAATTCCAATGGGCATGCAAATACAATCGTTAGACTTTGATTCAGCCAAGTGCGGACTGTCTGTAACTGGATATATTAGGACACATTTCGATTCATTTACACCAAAAGAGAAAATGTTAATTAAAGCTGCATCAGAACGCCCTGAACGCGATACAAGTTTCGTTACTCCAAGAGGATTTTTTAGGATACATTTTAATAAATCGGGAAGTGAAACTCCGGGATATGATATTAATCGATTCGCTTTATCCGCTGATTCTGCTTATGATTATGAAATAAATGCATTAAAATATCCTACGCCTCCAACCGATAACCAAAGAGGCGGGGATAATCTTTACGATATATATATAGTGAATTTATCTGGTGGTGTTTATGGTTACATGGAATTTGAAGACAATATCACAGATAACACCTATCAAAGCTACACAGTAATTGAAAATGACTTTTCTAATTATGCTACAAAGGGATTAGATGCCGCAAGAGTTACGATTGCTCATGAATTTCACCATGCAATCCAAATCGGAAATTATACTTACCGATCAGAAGATAATTATTATTTTGAAGCTACTTCGACAGCAATGGAAGAATTTGTATTCGATGATGTGAATGATTACTATCATTATATCGATTCCTATTTAAGAAATACGACTAAAGCATTAGATGATTATAATGGATATAATCTTGCCCTGTTAAATATTTTTTTGAAAGATCGTTTTGGAATAGGAATAATAAAAACAATTTGGGAAAATATGATTTCGAAAAGGGCGGTTAATTCTATAAATTCAGCAATAGAGTTAGGTGGTTCGCGCTTTGATACTGAGTTTAATCTTTTTGGTCTGTGGAATTATTTTACTAATAAAAAAGCACAAAATGGCTATGGTTATGAAGAAGCAGAGTTTTATCCCTCTAATGTGAAACCGGGAATGACGATAGATTTTTCAAGAAACACGCAGACTGTAACAGTTAGCAGTAAACCTATTTCGAATAATTACTGTCTATTTTCTAATGAAAATGAATTTGTTTCTTTAATTACAAATAGTGATTTAGAAAGCAGCGTAGCTCAAACACAAAATAGTATTGATTACAATTATACCCTCTCACCCGAATCATTTATGAATAGCGCGAAAATAGCTAATGGGTATTATTCGTTATTACAAAGCTCTTATAAAAATCTTCTTTATGAATCAGATATATTAAATGATGAAATAATAGATAAATCGATTTTATCAGAGAAAAAAGATTATGCTTTCCCTCAACCGTTCAATTATTCTAAGCACAATGTATTATATTTACCAGCTCCCGATTCTGATACTTTCGAAATGGAACTAAGTGTTTTTGATGTATCAATGAACTTGGTTTTCAATGGAAATGTGAGAAGAAACGTAAATAATATGTCGGTAGTTCAATGGATGCCAATTAATAAAAATTACGAGAAGCTCGGATCGGGAATTTATATTTATATTGCCAAATCAGGTGATAACACTAAGCATGGAAAATTTGCGATTTTAAATGATTGATTATAAAATAGAAATAGAAAACCTTCGCAAAGTATTCGGAAGGCGTTTAATATTCGATGGAATTGAACTTGAATTAAATTCAGGCTCTGTTTACGGTGTGTCTGGACCTAATGGTTCAGGTAAATCAACATTTGTAAAATTAATAAGCGGATTAATCTCTCCTACAAAAGGGAAAGTAATGCACTCGATTGCTGGGAAAGAGATTATCGAAGAAAAACTTCATAATTATCTTGGATTTGTTTCTCCATATCTTGTGATGTACGATGAATTTAGCGGATTGGAAAATATTGAACAGGTAATGAAAATAAGAGGATTAAACATAGATTACGATTACGTTACATATCTATTTGATGAAGTGAATCTCAAGGAAAGGAAGTTTGATTTAGTAAAAGGTTATTCATCAGGAATGAAACAGAGATTGAAATTTGTATTCGCATTAATTCATAACCCTGAGCTGCTTATTTTTGACGAGCCCACTTCTAATTTAGATATCGAAGGGAAAGAAAAAGTTTATAAGTTGATTAAAGAAGAGAAAGAAAAAGGGAAATTGATTATAATAGCCTCAAATGAAATCGAAGACATAAAGCAGTGTGATTCAACAATAGATTTGATTAATTATAAAAAAGCAAACTAATGAAAGCAATTGCATTATTTAATAAAGATTGGCAGTCGGAACTAAGAACTCGTTATGCAATAAATGCACTTGCGATGTTTATACTTGTTACGATAAGTGTAATTTTATTTTCAATCGGTTCTGAAAAAATCACTCCATATTTAACAGGTGGTTTGCTGTGGGTTGTAATTTTTTTTTCTGCTATGTCTGGTCTATCTCGTGCATTTGTTTCGGAAGAAGAAAGAGGTACGACAATGACTCTTCAACTTGTTGCTTCGCCTTCTACAATTTTTTCAGGTAAGCTTACATTTAATTTGCTACTCGTTTTCTTGATGAATATTGCAATTACGATTTTATTCATCCTGCTTTTTGAATCATTCACGGTACAGAATTATTCGCTTTTTTTAATTTCCTTTTTCTTTGGCAATATAGGTATAGCGATTTCATCTACAATAATTGCAGCAATAATTTCGAAAGCGAGCAGCAAGGGAACGTTATATCCCGTACTTTCATTCCCGATTTTACTACCATTAATATTGACTCTTTTAGAACTAACAAAATTTGCAATGGATGGCGATACGGTAGAAAAAGCATTTGTGGAAATTGCAGTTCTAATAAGTTATGACGTTATAATGGGAACTGCATCTTATCTTTTATTCGATTTTATTTGGAAGGATTAATTATGACAAAAAAAATAGTTTTACTTTTAATTATCGGATTGATTTTATCGGGATGTAAAAAAGAAGCAAAAATTCCGAATACGGATGGCAATATAAAAATTTCGGTTACACTATTACCTTATGCTGATTTTGTTAATCGGATTGGTGGAAAATTCGTAAAAGTAAATATATTGGTTCCTCCCGGAGCATCACACGAAAGTTATGAACCTGAGCCTCTGAAATTAATTGAGCTTGGCAAGTCTGATGCTTATCTATTAACTGGTTCTATTTGGGAATTTGAAAAAACATTAACAGGGAAAATAAAAGCAGGTAATGAAAATCTCACTTTTATCGATTTATCGAAAGGGATAAATTTAATAGGGAATAATCCGCATGTTTGGCTTGGAGTTAAAGAAGTAAAAATTATTTCTGAAAACATTTATGATTACCTCGTTGAAAAAAAACCGGAACAGAAAGAATATTTTTTAAGTAATAAAAATAAGTTTGTTGCGGAGCTTGATTCTGCAGATAATTACATTAAAGATGTTGTAAGCAAAATGGGAAATAAAGCAATGCTTGTATATCATCCGGCTTGGGGCTATTTTGCTAATGAATATGGATTAGAAGAGATCGCAATTGAGAAAAATGGAAATACTCCAAAAGCTTCTGACATAGCTAAACTTATAGATAGAACAAAATTATTAAAAATAAAAACTATCTTTATCGAAAAGCAATTCGATTCATCACCGGCAGTAACCATCGCTGATGAGATCGGAGCGCAAATTGTAACTATTGATCCCGTACCGCCTGATTTTATAATAAATTTATATGATATTGCAGAAAAACTAAAGAGAAGTGGAAATTGAATTCACCGGTAGAATTTAAAAATGTTTATGTACGGCTCGGAAATGCGGTAGTATTAGAAGATATTAATTTTAAAATTGCCGATAAAGAATTCCTTGGTATCATTGGACCGAATGGTGGCGGAAAGACTACGCTTATTAAAACACTTCTCGGTTTAATAAAACCATTCAGTGGGGAAGTGAAAGTTTTTGGTGAGTCTCCGGAGTCAGCATCAAAGCATATCGGGTATGTTCCACAATTCTCCACGTTTGATATGACATATCCAATCTCCGTCCATAATGTTGTACTCATGGGTAGGATGGCTGTTAAAGGGGGCAAGAAGAGCTTTAATAAAACAGACGAAACCATTGTAAAGCAATCGCTCGAAAAAGTTAATCTTCTTAATTTAAGCGAAAAATTAATCGGAAATTTATCGGGCGGAGAAAAACAGCGTGTATTAATTGCTCGTGCACTAGCTTCAGAGCCAAAACTTTTATTACTCGATGAACCCACTGCCAGCATTGATTCAAATACAGGCATTTTGTTCTATGACTTGCTGCAAATTCTTAATAAAGAAATTATAGTTATAATTATTTCGCATGATATTGGTGCAATATCGAAATACGTAAAGAAGATTGGCTGTTTGAATAAAACATTTGTATATCACGATTCAAAAGACTTAACAAAAGAGATGATCGAGATGTCTTATCACTGCCCAATTGATTTAATAGCACATGGAGTACCTCATAGAGTTTTGGCAGAGCATCATGATTCCTGAAATATTTCAATATGATTTTATGATTAACGCAATAATCGCGAGTATACTTGCAAGCATTGCGTTTGGTATCGTGGGCAGCTATGTAGTTGTTAAACGAATAATCTTTATAAGCGGTGGAATATCGCATACCGCCTATGGTGGGATTGGTCTTGGCATCTTGCTTGGATTCGACCCCATGCTCGGAGCAATAGCATTTAGTTTAATTGCCGCTTTTATTATTTCTAAGCTGAGAAATAATTCGTCCAATAATGAGGACGTGTTAATAGGTATTATGTGGGCATTCGGGATGGCTCTCGGAATTTTATTTACTTCAATGACTCCGGGTTATACGCAAAACTTATCGAGCTATCTATTCGGGAATATTCTTACTGTACCAAGAGAAGAACTTTATATGATGCTCGTTCTGGATATCGGAATCGTTTCAGTTACGGCGATTTATTTCAAAGAATTTCAAGCAATCACTTTCGATGAAGAATATGCCAGAGTAATTGGTCTGCCTGTTGATAATCTTTATTTATTGCTATTAATAATTATTGCGCTTACTACTGTTGTATTAATCAAATTAGTAGGGATAATTTTAGTAGTAGCACTTTTATCTATTCCCGCATCTATTAGTCAGCGATATATTACAAACCTTCGGAATATGATGCTTCTTTCGATTGTTGTTGGTATGGTGCTTACTATTACAGGTTTATTTATTGCTTATTATTTTAATTTGGCGGCGGGAGCGGCTACAATTATTTTATCGGTTTTTGCGTTTTTATTATCTAATTTGTATTTAAAATTAACTAACAAATAAAGGATTCAATTGATTACTTGGAGTGTTAGTCCGGAAATTTTTTCACTCGGTCCCATTCATATCAGATGGTATGGATTGCTTTTTGCCTCTTCATTTATTGTAGGGTATCAAATATTCACATGGATATTTAAGATCGAAAAAAGATCTGAAGATGACTTAAATGATTTGGTGTGGTATATGATTTTGGGAACGATAATTGGGGCGCGTCTCGGGCATTGTCTGTTCTATAATCCTGAATACTATCTTGCCAATCCATTAGAAATATTAATGGTCTGGAAAGGAGGCTTGGCAAGTCATGGCGCTGCAATCGGAATTCTTACGGCAATTTATCTTTTCGTAAAAAAGAAACCCAAATTTACTTTTCTTTGGGTGATGGATAGAATAGTAATTACGGTGGCATTAGCCGCTTTCTTTATTAGAATGGGGAATTTATTTAATTCAGAAATTATTGGTAAGCCGACTGACCTGCCATGGGGATTTGTATTTACATCAATAGATAATGTGCCACGGCATCCTGCACAGCTTTATGAAGCAATTGCATACTTAATTATTTTTTTCGTTTTGTTTTTTCAATACAAAAAGAAGCAAGAGGATATTAGAGACGGATTTTTATTTGGCGAATTTTTAATCGGTATTTTTGGATTTCGTTTTTTTGTTGAGTTTATTAAGGAGAATCAATCTCTTTTCGAAAATTCAATGAGTTTGAATATGGGACAGATTCTCAGCATTCCACTAATATTTTTAGGGATTTATTTATTAGCATTCAGAAAGGAAGTAAAGTGAGGAAGTTATTTTTTGTTATAAGTATAATTACGTTTTACAATATAAATGCACAATCAGATTCATTACAATTTCCGGGTGAAGTTCACCTAAAAAATATCCGTCAGCTTACATTCGGAGGGAATAATGCTGAAGCGTATTTCAGCCGCGATGATAAGTCTTTGATTTTTCAAAGTGATTGGAAGAAAATTAATTCACGAGATTGCGATCAGATTTTTAGTCTTGATCTTGATAAAAAGGAGTTGGATTATAAATTAGAATCCACGGGTTATGGTAGAACTACTTGTTCCTATTATCTTCCGGATGGAAGAATAGTATATGCTTCTACACATAAAGCAAATCATAACTGTCCCGAAGTATTAATGTTTTCAGGCGGGAGATATGTCTGGCAGATTTATGACAGCTTTGATATATATATTACTGGAGCAAAATCCCATTCCGAGCCGGAGTTGCTTATTGGCGGACCGGGCTATGATGCGGAAGCAACGGTATCACCAGATGGGAAATATATTGTTTTTACATCCACTCGTTCCGGCGATCTTGAACTTTGGAGATATGAAATCGCAACAGGGGATTTATTACAACTAACTGACACCCTCGGTTATGATGGCGGTGCATTCTTTTCGCGTGATTCTAAAAAAATAGTGTGGCGAGCTTCAAGACCCGAAGGTGATGAAGCAGTTGCTTATAAAGATTTACTAAAGCAAAATTTAGTTGAACCAAAAGAGCTAAATATTTTCGTAGCCGATATTGATGGCAAAAATGTAAAACAAGTTACAAAGCTTGCAGGCGCTAATTGGGCACCATTTTTTCATCCAAGCGGTGAAAAAGTTTTATTCTGTTCAAATCATCATTCACAGGCTAAAGGGGGCAGAATCTTTGATATCTTTATGATTAATTTGGATGGAACCGGATTAGAACAGATAACAAATTCAGGCACTTTTGACGCATTCCCGATGTTTTCTTATGACGGTACAAAATTAGTTTTTTGTTCAAACCGCCGTATTGATAGAAAACCATCACGCGATACTAACATATATATTGCAGATTGGGTAGAGAACCCCGGAGAGAAAAAGTAATGACTGAAAAAGATTTTACAGAGTATTGGTTAAAAGAGATTAGAGAAAATCTCAAAAAATTTCCAGATCAATTTTTAGAAGGAATTAGTTCGGAAACAAAATTCTTACCCGGTAAAATTCTTGTCCTCGGTCCTGAACTGTTTGGGAGCTACGAAATTATTGATTCGGATGGCAATCCTGTTTTGCAAACTGATGATTTCAGTAAAGCTAAATATTATCTTTATGCGAGCATGTATCGCCCAAAGGAATTACAAGTACCACTCGATCATCAGCATATTAATGAAGTGGTACGCAATTACGAGAAACATGTAGATGGATTTCTTCAGATGATGGAAAAAGAATTTAAAGAGAAATTCCCTGAATCAAAAAAATTCAATTCGATCTCGAATCATATTTTTAATTCCTTAAGTCTTAGCCGATATTAAAAGTGCAGTCAATAAGTTTTAGCGAAAATATTGAAAATTATATTGAAGAAAATCTCGGCTCGGAGTTTCTAAATAGGTATAAAGAATATTATATGAGGGATGGAGTGCAATATCTCCGTCTCTCAAGTTTAATTGAAGATAAAGATAGTGTAATAAAAAACCTCGCCGCTCAAGGAGTATTCTTAGAAGAAGTACCAGCAATAGAAAATGCCTACATAGTAAAAGATGAAAACAGAATTGCAGGAAAAACTTTAGAGTTTATTTTAGGAAAATATTATTTACAAAGTCTTTCTTCAATGTTGCCACCTTTGGTATTAGACCCACAACTTGGTGAAAGAATATTAGATCTTTGCGCTGCTCCCGGAAGCAAAACTACGCAAATAGCAGAACTTATGAATAATCGTGGAACTCTTTATGCGAATGAAATTTCCGCTGACCGGCTTAAGAGCCTTGTGTTTAATATAGATAAAATGAATTTGATCAATGCAGGAGTGCTGAAATCAAAAGGAGAAGAATTAAGCAAAATATTTTCTAATTATTTTGATAAGATACTTGTTGATGCTCCGTGCAGTGCGCTTGGGATATTACAAAAGCGGGGTGAAGTAAGTAATTGGTGGAATATTCAAAAAGTGGAAAAGATTGTTGAGACGCAGATGCGTTTATTGGTAAGTGCAGTTAAGATGCTTAAAGAAGGAGGCGAGATTGTTTATTCCACTTGCACTCTCACACTCGAAGAAAATGAATATATGCTTCATCGCTTTATGAAAAATTATCCTGTTGAATTAGTAGAGTTTAGTCTTCCGGTAAAATCTATGCCCGGACTTACGAAATATAATGGTGAACCACTTTGTAAAGAATTATCTAAAACACACCGTATAGTTCCATGGGAAATTAATTCCGAAGGGTTTTTCGTTTCTAAACTCAGGAAAATCGGAGAGACTGAATCGAAGAAAAAAGATTCATTTCATAGAACCAAAAATCGTCTGATAAATTGGAAGAACCGGGAAATAAATAATTACCTATTAAAATTAGCCGATTATTACGGTATTGCTTTGGACGTTTTTGAACAGTACTATTATCTAATAGGGAGAGATGATATTTATTTTATTAATTCTGAATGGGAAAGTGATGATTTAGATCTTTTTGTTAGGGTGGGAGCTAAATTTGGTTCGGTAATTAAGAATAATATTTTGCAATTAAATACACTCGCTTCGCAGGTAATCGGTAAATATGCCACGAAAAATATTATTGAGTTAGATGATAAAGCGATGATAGATATTTATTTGAAGGGGGGAGTGATAAAAAGATTATCAGGCACACCGGGACAGGTAATAGTGAAATATAAGGGATACATAATCGGCTGTGGAGTATTTACAGGTGAAGGATTAAAAAGCCAATTCCCGCGCCCCTTTCGCACTCAAGAGATCGTGCTTTAAAATCTAAGTTCCTATTTGTAATAGTTAGCTTTAAACACTAACGATCGCAAATATTTACTTATATTAAAATTTCCCTGTTGAATCAAGAAGTATAGAAATAAAAAAACCCGCCTCTTGGTAAGAGACGGGTATTAGGAGCTGCACAACCAAACAACAAATCATAAACCTAAAACTTTGTCAAAACTTCTTACTATATGCTAATAAGAAAAACTTTCACAAAAATCTATACATCATAATAGAGTTCAAACTCGTGCGGAGTTGGACGAAGTGCCATCGGTTTAATCTCTTTATCTATCTTATAATTTATCCATGTATGAATTACATCCTCAGTAAATACATCACCCTTCAATAAATATTCATGATCATCGGCAAGTGCTTTAAGAGCCGCACCTAATGAATCTGGTGTCGATGGCACATCTTTCAATTCCTCAGGTGCCATATCATAAATGTCTTTATCAAGTGGTTGACCCGGATCAATTCTATTTACTATACCATCAATGCCTGCCATTAAAATTGCAGAGAATGCAAGGTAGGGATTTGCTGATGGATCGGGACATCTAAATTCTACTCTTTTAGATTTTGGGCTATTTGAGTACATCGGTATGCGTATTGAAGCACTTCTATTTCTTTGCGAATAAGCAAGATTTACTGGCGCTTCATATCCTGGAACTAAACGTTTATACGAATTGGTAGTCGGATTTGTGAAAGCAAGTAGAGAAGGTGCATGAGCTAATAAACCACCAATAAAATAAAGAGCCATTTCGCTTAAGCCAGCATAACCGCCGCCTGCAAAAAGTGGTTTCCCTTTTTTCCAAAGACTTGAATGGACATGCATACCGCTTCCGTTATCGCCGAAGATCGGCTTTGGCATATATGTAACTGTTTTATTATTCATCTTTGCAGTATTTTTTACAATGTATTTAAACATCAATAGATTATCGGCTGCTTTTAATAATGGCTGGAATTTAAGATCGATCTCGCACTGCCCACCGCTTGCCACTTCATGATGCTGTGCTTCTACTTCGATACCAACGTTCTGAAGATTGAGAACCATCTCGTTTCTTAAATCCATTAAGGAATCAGTAGGTGGAACAGGGAAGTAACCTTCTTTATAGCGAGGTTTGTAACCAAGATTCGGACCTTCGTCCCTGCCTGAATTCCATTTTCCTTCAATAGAATCTAAATGATAAAAAGCGGAATTGGGAGATGAATCAAATTGTACATCATCGAAAATAAAAAATTCAGCTTCAGGACCGAAAAATGCCATATCAGCAAGTCCGGTAGATTTCAAAAATGCATCTGCCTTTTGAGCAATGTTACGAGGGCAGCGTGAATATTTCTCTTTTGTAGCCGGCTCATATACATCACAAATTAAGCTTAATGTTGGAGCTGCAATAAAGGGATCAAAAAACATTGTTTCTGGATCAGGGATAATTAACATATCGCTTTCGTTAATTCTTTTCCATCCGCGAAGTGAGGATCCATCAAAACCATATCCGTTTTCAAATGAATCAGCGGAGAATTGTGATACCGGAACAGTAAAATGCTGCCACTGTCCGGGGAAATCCATGAATTTAAAATCAACAAATTGAATTTTATTTGTTTTTACAAAACTTAATACCTTATCGATAGAAGTATTACCGGAAGCCATTTGTTCTCCTTTATTATATGTTTAAACTTGTAGTCTCTTTGATTGTTGATAATACAAAATTCGTGATAGTACGATTAACCCCTGCCCAGGATTGGATCTTGGAAAGCAGTTTTTCTAATTCAGAAGTATTTTTTACTACTGCTTTTAAAGTATGTGAGCCTTCACCGAGTATTGAATAGCATTCCAAAATTTCAGGTGTCTTTTTTACATGCTCGGTTAGCTTTTCATAATTTTTTGAAGAATCCATGACAACAGTAATTAGAACCATTATATCAAGACCAAAAATATCGCGGTTAAGTTTTGTGTAGTAACCGTCAATTACATGGTTGTCTTGAAGCTTTCTTAATCGCTCGCTAAGTGAGGGGAGGGATAAACCGACTTCTTCCGCCATTTCGCTTCTTTTTGTTCTGCCTGATTCTTGAAGTCGTTTAAGAATCTTAATATCTAAGTCATCCAACATATCTTCTCTTAATTTTTTAGGAAATAATAAAACAATGACTCAAAATATAAGGCAAGTGAGACTACAAAATCAAATATTAAATTATTTTTTTTCGATTCCGAATCGGGTGAATGCGGTTTTTTCTTTTTTGACTTGTTCAAAGAGGTCTAAATTTATCTGCGGGCGTTCTTGAAGTTTGTGATAGAGATGATATTGCACTGCAATATGATTAAGCGACTCAATTCTAATTCCGTTCAGTTCCAATCGAAATTGTATATCGCTATCTTCACCGATTGAAGGAGCTTCGTATCGCTCATCGAATCCGTTAATATCCAATAAGTTACTTTTCATTAAGGAAAAATTGCATCCGAGCAACCCTCGTTTCTTTTTATTAAGAAGAGCGCGCAGGAAATACGATTTGATATAAATTCCTTTTTCCACATAATTGGATTTTCCGAAGACGGCATCAATAAATAATCGAGGAAGGTTTTTTTCTATAAAACCGTTTCCTACGTTTGTGGGAGTCAAAAGCGAAGTGAATTTTTCTGAAAGATTTATTCTTCTGCCGGTGAAACAGAATCCTTCTATTCGGGATAAATAATGTTCTTTTATAAATTCTTTATGAGGCACGCAATCACCATCTATAATAATTATCTGCTCAGTTTCAGATTTTCTTATAGCTTCATTAAGAATTTTGTTTTTTCTAAATCCCTTATCTTCATGCCAAACGTGCTTAATAGTCATTGGGCTTGTAAGTTTATATTCATTAATGAAATCAATAACAGAACAATTAGAGCCGTCATCGGCAATAATTACTTCAAAATCTTTGAATGTCTGCCTTTCCAAACCGGCAAATACTAATTCAAGATATTTTTTGTTATTATATACTGCAATTATTAAGGATGTCTTTATCATTTAAAGGGTAAAAATTTTTTCATATTTTTTAATTGATAAAGTTATTAAAATAAAGTTACAAAAAAACAAATTTTGGATAATTATGAAAAAGAAATTACTATATATATTTCTATTAGTTGCGTTAATCAGTTCACCGATTGGAGCGCAGGACCCGCTAGTAACCGAGTTAGTCCATCGTGTTAATAAAGATTCTATCTTAGCAACAATGAATGTACTTACCGGGCATACATCATTTTGGTATGGAGCCGGTGAATACAAAATAAAAGGAAGAAATACTTTTGATGATGGAAATAAAGCAGCAGGCGAATATATCAAAAGGAAATTACGCAATCTCGGTTATGATGTATCTACTCAACCCTTTGGTGTATTTGATGGAGAGAATATTTATGCAATGGTTAATGGCACAGAACTTCCCAAAATTCAGGTAATGATCTCGGCGCATTATGATAGTATGCCCGAAGGGAATGTAGCACCCGGAGCTGATGATAATGCTTCGGGAGTGGCAGCAGTATTAGAAGCTGCTCGTATTTTTAAAGATGCTAAAACTCGGTATAGTATGATCTTTGCTCTTTGGGATAATGAAGAGCAGGGACTTCTTGGAAGTAAATATTATGCACGGCTTGCTCGTGAGCGGGACGATTCGCTAATCGCTGTAATTAATATTGATATGATTGGATACGATCTTAATAAAGACGGTTTATTAGAGATTCACACACGAGATTATGCACATTCAAACATAGTTGCAGACCAAGTATGGGAGGCAAATTATGAGTATAGCATCGGGCTAAAACCGTATATAATTAATCCGGGCACGGATAGAAGTGATCACTCATCTTTTTGGGGATATAATTTTTCTGCTGTTACAATGATTGAAAATTTTACTACTATAAATGGCTACCGCGAGTTCAATCCATATTATCATTCAATTTTTGATAATATGAATGTGATTAATACTGATTATCTGTTTAATGGAATAAGGTTGGCAGTGGCGGCATTAGGTAAAATTGCCGCAGTGAATGAAGTAACTTCTGTTAAAGATGAAAACGAGGATCTAGTTCTTCCTTCAGAATTTGTGCTTGAGCAGAATTATCCGAATCCATTTAATCCGGCGACTATGATCAGTTATTCGCTGCCGAGAGAGGGATTTGTAAGTCTAAGAGTTTATGATATTTTGGGTAATGAAGCTGCCGAACTTGTAAATGAGCAAAAATCCGCCGGCACACATAGGGTCAATTTCAATGCTGAAAATCTATCGAGCGGTATATATTTCTATACTCTTGAAACCGGAGGAAAAAGATTGGCCAACAAAATGATGTTACTAAAATAAAGACAAAGCTTTCGAAGTGAAATATGTTGAAACTTAAAACCGCTTCAACATAATCAATTCGCAAATTTTTTAGATATGAATTTTTATATTAAATGAGCGGTATCAGCATAAAATATCAGTAAGTGATTTCTCTTTGCCATTTCTCATTATTATGTAATTAGAAAGCTCTCGGCGGATGCGG
Source organism: Melioribacteraceae bacterium (assembly GCA_041674625.1). GTDB lineage: Bacteria > Bacteroidota > Ignavibacteria > Ignavibacteriales > Melioribacteraceae > BRH-c32. Next base: position 20,725 of record JBAYVI010000018.1, read on the forward strand.
TATTCTTTACGGAGTTGATCGAATCTTTCGGGGGCATTTCTTAAGTTCTTATCGTCCACCGTTATATCATATGATTTAGTAATTATTTTTTCAATCTTCTCTTCGAAGGTTTCATTACCAAGAAGTTCAATAATATTATCCTTAACTGGATTCTCCGGAACTTTATAAACAGGTGGAATACCAAGGAATTGGCAAAGTTTATTATAGATTATTGTTGTACCGTTTACTTTTCCTTCATAAGAATAGCCAGCTATATGCGCCGAAGCGATATCAGTAATCTCCATTAAATCGGTATTAATATTTGGTTCTGTTTCCCATACGTCAAGCACAGTAAAAATATCTTTCTTGGTCTGCAGACGTTTTAATAGAGCATTATTATCAACCACAGGTCCTCGTGATGAATTTATTAGTAAAGTTCCCGGTTTTAATTGTGATAAACGAGCTTCATCAATTAAATGATAAGTTTTATCTTCACCCGAAAAATTAAGCGGTACGTGGCACGTGATAATATCGCAAGCGAGGGCTTCTTCAATTGATGAATATTCGTTGCTACCCGATTTTCTTTGAAGAGGGGGATCGTTTTTTACAACTCGCAAGCCGAACGAAGAAAATAGTTGGGCAACTTTACTACCAATATTTCCTACGCCAATTATACCAATACTTTTGCCGACAATATCCTCGCCAATGATTCCGATACTTTTGCTAATAGTCTTATCTATACTATTGCCAATACCTTTCACCGAAAGAGGTAGTACGTTTTTATTATATATATGAGATATAGCAGCGAGAACATATTCAGTAACAGATTGCGAATTACATCCAGCTGCATCAGCGAATTCAATGTTATTTTCAGTTAGATAAGTTTTATCTACATGATCTGTTCCGATAGTAGCTGTCCCAACAAATTTTATATTACTTCCTTCTAATAATTCTTTATTGACTTTAGTAATAGAACGGACTATAAGAGCATCTCCGGTTTTTATCATCTCATTAGTTAATTTTCTTCCGGGTACGAGTGTTACCTCGCCAAGAGTAGAAAAAGCTTCCTTCCCAAAATTGATATTTTCATCGACAATAATATTCATTCCACAAACTCATTTTTATATAATTAGCTAAAATAATAAATTCACATTACTTTTTTACCTGTAAAAGGTAGCTTCTCCTAATTTATTTATTAGAAATTGAGCTTACAAAATAGTTCTATTTGTAAACCCCTTAAATAATGATTATTTTTAAATCTTATAGAAAAATGAATAGGAGCGGTATAAATAGATGAAATTCAATCATAGGACGCATACCTGCGGGGAATTGCGAGAGGAAAATATAGGCAGCCATGTAGTACTAAATGGCTGGGTGAATATTCGTAGAGATTTAGGCGGAGTGATATTTATAGATTTAAGAGATCGCTATGGAATTACGCAGGTAGTATTTGAACCGCATTATAATCTTGAAGCACATGAAAACGGGAAAAAACTCAGAAGCGAATTTGTTGTTTCGATTGAGGGGAACGTTCGCAAGCGTCCCGAAGGAACAGAGAACCCATTATTAGAAACAGGTAATATAGATGTAATGGTTGATAAACTTATTATACTTAATCATGCCGATACACCTCCATTCCCGATTGAAGAAAGTATCGATGTAAGTGAAGATACGAGATTGAAATATAGATATTTGGATTTACGCCGTCCTAAGATGCAGCGCAATATGATGCTCCGTCATAAATTATATCAGAGTACAAGAAGATATTTCGATTCGATGGATTTTATTGAAATCGAGACTCCGGTATTAATGAAAAGCACACCAGAAGGTGCGCGTGATTTTATTGTCCCAAGTAGAATGCACAAAGGAAAGTTTTATGCTCTTCCTCAATCACCACAGCAATATAAACAGTTATTGATGGTATCGGGATTCGATCGATATTTCCAAATTGTAAAATGTTTTAGGGATGAAGATTTGAGAGCTGACCGTCAGCCAGAGTTTACACAGATAGACCTTGAGATGTCATTTGTGGATGTTGATGATGTATTTGTGATAATGGAAGGATTGATGAAGCAGTTATTCAAAGAGTTAAAAGGGTATGATGTTCAACTTCCCTTGCCACGTCTATCTTATGAAGAAGCGATGGAACGTTATGGAAGCGATAAACCTGATCTTAGATTCGGACTTGAGATGGTTACTCTTAATGACGTATTTGCAAATGCAGAGTTCCGAGTTTTCAAAGATGCGCTTAATAGCAAAGGAATTATTACCGGTTTATTGGCTAAAGGTTGCGGAGACTATACAAGGAATCAGTTGGATGTGCTTACTGATTTTGCTAAAAAGCAAGGTGCGGGCGGTTTGATTTGGATGAGAGTAAAAGAGAATGATCTTGAAGCACCAATTGCTAAATTCTTAAGTGAAGATGAAAAGAAGGGTATTATAGCAAAATTGAATGCCGAGCCAGGTGATTTGTTATTCATGCTAACCGGACCGAAAACTAAAACATTAAACATAATGGGTCATTTACGTTTGGAGATGGCTCGCAGATTGGATTTAATTAAGCCCGATGCAAAACCTGCATTATTATGGGTTACTGATTTTCCGTTATTTGAATGGGATGAAGAAACCGGACGTTATTATGCAATGCATCATCCATTTACTGCCCCAAGAGTAGAAGATGAACAATATATGGAATCTGATCCGGGTCGTGTTTATGCGCGTGCTTATGATTTGGTTCTTGATGGAAATGAAATCGCCGGTGGAAGTATAAGAATACATAATTCGGAGCTTCAGGCGAAGATGTTCAAGGCATTGGGTATATCAGATGAAGAAGCGCAGGAGAAGTTTGGTTTCTTAATGAACGCATTTAAGTTTGGAGCACCTCCTCATGGAGGAATGGCATTCGGTCTTGATCGTCTTTCGATGCTCTTTTCTGGAGAAAGTTCTATTAGAGATGTGATTGCATTCCCTAAAACTTCAAGTGGAATGTCATTAATGGATGAATCACCATCTACGGTAGATGAACATCAGTTAAAAGAATTACATATCAAGTTAAGGTAGCACAAAAATCGTTTCAAATTGAGCGGAAGAATTTTCCGCTCATGTATTTTTTACCTGTAATTTTTACCAAACCACCTTTTTACAACAACCCTCGCATATAAAAACACACTTTTTAATCCATTTTCGATTTTTTAAATGTAATAATTACCACATTTTATTTGGCTTACATTTTGAATGTATTAAGGCATTCTAACGAACTTTTGAGTTTGACTAACAAATAAATGAAGATTGGAGTAAGATTTGGGACAGCAGCAATTACTATTAATAGTACTCGGCATTATTATTGTAGCAGTAGCGTTAGTTGTAGGTCTCAATTTATTTCAGGCAAATGCAATTGAAGCCAAAAGAAATAACATTATAAATGAATCTGTAAATTTGGCAGCAATGGCGCAGCAATATTATATGAAACCAGTGGCTTATGGAGGAGGAGGACGCTCTTTTTCTGGTTGGTCAATTCCAAGTGAATTGAAATTTACGGCTAACGGACATTTTAAAGCTGAAACAGGGGATGACCAAGTAATTATTACAGCTACTGGTAATGAAGTTGTTACCGGAAATGATTCTGTCAAAGTTCAGGTTACAGTTTTTTCAAATAGTTTTCAAACAGTAGTAATTAAATAAAATTTAGTATCTCGATAAATACTAAATAAAAAATCAATAACATGTTATAAGGAGTAGAATCATGGGTCAACAACAACTCTTATTAATCGTACTTGGCGTTATCATTGTTGGTATCGCTGTTGTAGTAGGTATCAATGTTTTCACAGCAAGCAGTGCTCAAGCTAATAGAGATGCAGTTACGGCAGATCTAACAAACTTAGCTTCATTAGCGCAGACATATTACAGAAAACCAACTGCTTTAGGTGGTGGTGGTAATTCATTTACAGGTTGGACCATTCCTACATCATTAGCAACAACAGGAAATGGAACATATGCTTTAACAGCTGGTGATCAATCAATAACAATTACAGGGACTGGAACCGAAACAATTGATGATGCAGTAATTTCGGTAGCGATGGATGTTACCCCGAACTCTATTCAGGTTCAAGCTGCAGCAGCTGCAGCAAATCCATAATCTTTAAAAATTATTTTTGGATAATTTTTGCTAAATTAAAGCCGGTAATTAATGCCGGCTTTTTTATTAAACTAAAATACACATTCGGTTATTTATGATTGAAGTACGATTTAATGCAATTAAAGTAAATGGTCAGCCGATAAACGGAACTCTTAATACGCAATCGTATAAAGAGGCGAAGGATAAAATTCATCGACTCGCTGATAAGAACCAATTAAAAATAATCAGTATCGATAAAAAATCTGCTTATCTTTATAAAATCAGGAAAGGTACAGATAAGCCGATTTTAGGTGAGCAGAGAGCTTTTTCAAAAGAAGAAGTAGCTACCGCCCTACGTAAACTTGGCTACACAGTTGTATCTGTCAATAAAAAATGGTTCGATTTTAGTCCTAAACCTCCAACACAAGCGATAGTATCATTCGTAAAAATCAGTGCCGAACTTCTCGAACAAAAATTGCCATTCAGTGAAATTCTTACTCTTATGATTAATGATGTGGAGAACAAAACATTAAGGGAAACTTTAAAACAAATCAATAACGAGATGAAAAAGGGATCGGATAGTCAAGCCGTCTTTATGCGTTATGAATCAATCTTCGGAAAATTTACTTCTTATATGTTAGGTCTTGCATCTAAAAGTGGTAATATGGCAGAAATATACAGAGCAACGGCAAAATTTCTTGAGAGGCAGCAGGAATTTAAAAAGAACTTAAGGAGTGCTCTGATTACTCCATTCATAACGTTATTTATTTTATTTCTTGCAGTACTTTTTTATGTCGGTTATATCTTTCCTGAAACCGCCAAATTATTTGTAAAATTTAAGATAGATTTGCCACCAATGACGAAAGCTACATTAGCCCTTTCTGATTTCTTAATGAACAATTTTATAATTATTATGATCATTGCGATTACACCTCCGATTGCATTAATTTATTGGGCAAGAACTAAAAATGGGAGACTTTTTTTAGATAAGTGGCAAATGAAAATTCCTATAATTGGATCACTTATTCATAAGACAGCAATAGAAGTATTTTGCAGAGTATTTTATACTCTTTACAGCGGATCGGCTGAAAGTATTGAACCAATTAGAATAGCTTCGGAAGCATGTGGTAATTCATATTTTGAAAATCAGATTAAAAATGTTGCAATACCATTAATGGTTAAACGAGGCATGGGTATAACTGAGTCATTCGAAGCGGCGGGAGTATTTACTGAGACGGCAATTTCCCGTTTTCATTCAGGGGAAGAAACAGGTACAATTAAAAATACTGCTTTGCAATTAGCTAATTATTATGAGAGCGAAACAGTTTATAGATTAAAAAATATTATAGAAATGATTCAAGTCGTTATTGCTATGGTTATCATGGTAGTAATGATCGGGTTAACATTAGTTTCGGCAGAAACGGCAACTATCAGTCCAAAATCACCAATGTCTCATTAAAATGAAAATACTATGTTAGATGTAGCAATGGAAATGTCGGATAAGATTGGTTACCTTTTATTAAAAAAAGGGATAATTGATTCCAAAATTCTTGAACAGGCACTTAAGATTAAAGAAGCCGATCAGGCCACTAAAAAAAGAAATTTAGCTCAAATTTTGGTCGATGAGTTTCAGTTCGATCACGATTTGATCTTCCGTGAAGTGGCAGTTTTATATGCTTTCAAAGAGCTAATTGTTCATTTTGAAGAACTGACTGATGAGCGTATTGCTGAGATTAAAGCTTTACTGAATAAAGGTGGAGAAGAAACTAAAAAGATGCTTCTCGATCATCGAGTTCTACCTTACAAATTTGATGATAGAATTAGAGATAAATTAATTCTTGCTGCTGTTGATCCGACAGATAGAACACTTGTTAAAATTGCATATACTCTGAACGCAAAGAAATATGAAATAAATTTCTTACGAAAAAAAGATTATGATAAATTAATTGCACTTATTGTCCCTGCGGAGAATGAATATCTAAAAGCAATACAGGAAGCAAACGAAGAGATACAAGTTGCAGCCGAAGAAGCTTCGGTAGATGAAGATGAACTCGATGCTGAAATTAATAAATCTGCACTTATAAATTTAGTCGAAGCTGCTCTCGTAGAAGGTACACGTAAAGGGGTTAGTGATATTCACGTAATTCCAAAACCGGGTAATAAAACCGAAATCCATTTTAGAACTGATGGAAAACTGAATTTATGGCATGTTCAGGATGGTACACTTCCCGAAGCTGTAATGGCAGTAGTAAAAGACCGATCAAAGGGATTAGACAGATTTGAAAGAGAGCGCGCTCAAGATGGTTTTATTCAGCGCGAAATTGATGGTCATATAATTCGTTTCCGTGTTTCTGTACTTCCAATGGTGGGTACAGAACTTAAAAATAAATTTGAAAGTATTGTAATTCGTATCCTTGATGATAGGAAAGTTATAAAAGACTTAAGCAAACTTGGATTAACGGGATATTCGAATACGGCATTTGTAAAAGCAATTACTCAACCTCAGGGAATGATTATTTTAACTGGACCAACCGGATCTGGTAAATCAACTACATTAGTCGCTGCACTTTATCAAGTAATTAATCCGACAAAAAATGTTTTAACAGTTGAAGACCCGGTAGAGTATGTAATCGAAGGAGCACGTCAGTTAAAAATTGGTTATAAGATGAATTTCGAGCAGGCAATAAGAGCAATTTTAAGACATGACCCTGATATCGTTCTCGTAGGTGAGATGCGTGATAAAGAGACCGCCGAAACGGCAATCAAATTAGCTAATACGGGACACTTAACTTTTTCTACACTTCATACTAATGATGCTCCTTCTGCTGTTGCTCGTTTATTTAAAATGGGCGTTGAGCCATTCCTTATAGCATACGCAATTAATATTATCGTTGCCCAGCGTCTTATTAGGAAGCTCTGTGATAATTGTAAAAAAGTAACTCCTAACCTTGAAGAGGCAGTAGTACATCTTGGCTTGAATTATGATGATTATAAAGACCATACAATATATGAAGCTGTGGGATGCGATAGATGTAACCAGTCAGGATATAAAGGTAGAATGGCTATTCATGAAGCTTTGTATTTTACAAAGGAAATTAGAAGAGCAATTGTAAATGCTGGTGATGATGTTAATGAAGAAGCAATTAGAGATCAAGCAAGAAAAGATGGCACTTTAAGTCTTCGTGATGCGGGGTTCGAGAAAGTTAGACTCGGGCTTACAAGTTTTCATGAAGTAATTGGTGCAACTATGGAAGAATAATATTAATTTATACATAAAATTTTTGGTTATTACGGATGATTGAAAACGCTAAGTCAATTTTATCATTTTTTACCTCCAAAATCCCTCCTGTTGTTATTGGACCGGAGCGGATAAATTTTATTATCGAGAATATAGAAAAACTTCCGAATGAGCAAAAATTACAGGTAATTAAGTTAGCTAATCATATATTAACCTATATGATTGAGCATCAAGCTTCGGATATTGAAATTGGGGGAATGGGAACAAATGGCTTCGCTTGGCTTCGGGTTCATGGTAAAAAAGAGAAAGCAAAAGAGCTTCCTATTTTAAATAATGATGAATGGGCGGTTTTAATTGTTTCTCTATTATCAAAAAATCAATTAAAATTATTATTAGAAAAAAGAAATTTAGATTTTAGTTATACCTATTTTTATGAGAAGCATCAGAAGTATGTCCGATTTAGAGCAGATGCTTATTATGATTTAGATACATTAGCATTAAATATGAGAGCGATTGCTTCAAATATTCGTTCACTTGAATCACTTGAATTTCACCCTCTGGCTATTAAGCAGATGAGCCACGGGTTTATTAAGTTTGGACTTTCGTTAGTAACAGGAATAACTGGTTCAGGTAAATCAACAACGCTTGATGCAATAATTGATTATCATAATAAGTTCGACCCTTGTCATATTGTAATTATAGCAGCCCCTATTGAGTATGTTCATACTTCAAATGCGGCAATTATCAAGCATCGTGAAGTGGGGAGGGATGTGCTTTCTTTTAAGGATGGGGTAATTCAATCCTTAAGGCAGGACCCTGATATTATTGTTATTGGTGAGATGAGAGACCCCGCAACAATATTAGCGGCATTAGAAGTAACAGATACGGGTCATAAAGTTTTTTCCACACTTCATACATCTTCTGCTGTGGAATCATTGGATAGAATTGTTGCAGAAGTAGAAACAGGCGAACAAGATCGTGTAAGAAATCGATTGGCTGATGTTCTAGTCTCGGTAGTATCGCAAAAATTAGTTCCAAGCACAGATGGAAGAAGAGTTTTAGCTAAAGAAGTTTTAATCAGCACTCCATCGATCAGAGCTGCGATTAAAAGCAATAACACTAGCGAAATTTATGGAATGATAAATCAAGGCAAAGATGTAGGTATGGTAACTATGGAACAAGATTTGCTAAGACTATATCAGGAAAGAAGAATAACAGCGGAGAATACATTAGCATATTCAAATAATAAAGTTAGAATGATGCAAATAATGAAAGGTATATGACAAAACCGGTAGTCTGCATATATTGCGAAGGGAGCGATGCTAAAATAGCTGTTGTTGCCAAAGATAAAGAAACCATTAGAGTACTCAAAGTGGCTTCTTTGACTATGTCTTCGATGTATCAATCGCCTACAAGGCAGGAAAATGATTTTAATCTTCCTATGCCTGAGACCGGTGGGGAATTGTCGTTTGATAGTATAGATGAATCTCCAACCCCAATCGGTGTGGATGTTGATGCTAACGATATAGCGCAAGTTGCAGCATCTCTTTCTAATTTCCAACTTACTAAGATGGAATTTATCCCTATAATAACAGAGCCGACTGTTAACTTCCATGTATATGAAGGACCAAGGGACGAAAAGAAAAACAAACTTACCGAAGCAATCATTAAAGATATTCAGACTGTAAAAGGCATTACTGTTGCTCCTGATGGTATAGATTATATGGAGTTAAATTCATCTCAACTTCTATCAGTATTTATAGAAGGTGATATTCATTGCGTAAGCGTTGTTAATCTTCTAGCAAATTATATTAAAAAGCGATATTTAAAGATACCTACAATTAAAACCACTGAATTAGCATTAGCTTACTTTGTTGGTAAAACAAATAAATTTTTCCCCGAAGATTATTCTCTTATAATTTATATAGGTAAAGAATATAGCAAACTAATATTTCTCGAGGGGCAGAAACTTAAACATATCGGTTCTACATTAGATATAGGCACAAAAAATCTCCACACATATGATGTCTATTTTTCTAAAATATTATTAGAGATGGAAAACGGACAGATACCCAAGCTCGATAATATTGTTATTTGCGGGGAGGACAGATCAGAAAACTTAATGCTTTCGTTTTATGGTACTTTTCCGGAAGCGAATGTATCCGAATTAAAATTTGAAGATCTTGTTACCCGTGAATTACCTATTGAAGATATAGAGAATCTTGCACTTTTCGCTGTACCTATTTCTGCGGCAGTAGAGTATTTTGATGAATTAGATAAGAAGCATAAAGGAGTAAATTTTCTTCCTAAATATGTTCAAGAGAATCAGAAGTTTTTGCAGTTCGGTTGGCATAGTTACGCATTGCTTCCATTTTTATTCGGTGCTGCAATGTTTTTCACACTTCAGACTTTATCGAATGATAGAATGATTGGTGAATTAAATTCGGAAATTGCTCGATTAACACTTCGCCAGCAAGAAAATCAAGCACTTGTAGAGCAGATTACTCCCTTAGATAATAGAATTAATAGTTTCGATGAAACGCAGGCTGTGCTTGATACCGTAGCAACAGGTTCAGGTTTGTGGAATTATAATCTTTCTAATATTTCTGACTTTGCTGAAAGAAGAAGAAATTTTTGGATTAGCAAACTCGATTTTGATGAAACCGGAAAAATTAAAGTTATTGGTTATTCTTTATCAAGAAGTGTATTAACTGAATTTGCAAAATATCTTCAGGTCTCTAATCTAAAAAATATTAAGTATGAGCCATTACGAGAGAAGAATTCGTATTCTTATACAATCGATTTTGACTTAGCAAAAAAGGATACTACCGGTACAAAATGAGCAGCAAAGTAAAAAATACTATCATTATTAGCGGCATTATGATTTTCATAATTGTTCTCGGAGGTATTTTCAATTATGTAATTCTTAAAGGAAAGATTGACGATAGAAATACGAAAATAAAAAATTTGAAAAAATATGAAATGGATACGGAAGCTTTAACAAAAAGTTTAATCGATTTGCAAAAACGTGCAGCGCAGTTAGATTCGGTACTCGCACTTCGCAAGCATAATATTCCGTTTAATATTACTCAAACAGATTTTTATGATTTTGTTAATAAAGAAACTGAAGGATTTTCGCAATACTCTTTTGTTAATATGGAATATGTAGATAACACACGCGAAAAGGGTTTTGATATTTTTAATTATACTTTAGATGGTGTAGCGGAATTCAAAGACCTTTACAATTTAATATATGCGATTGAAGAGAGTAAACTGTTAAAAAAAATTAATTCGATGGTATTAACCAATAATATAAATGTAGAACCAGACGGAACTCCACATTATTTGGTTAATTATAAATTTAATGTAGAAGTATATTCTTCTTCTGATGATCGCTTTGCAATTAAAAATTATATTGAGAACGATATTAAACCATACCCAGTTTATGATTATTTTTATCCATTAATCAGAAGTGAAATAGTACCTAATAAAGATGATTTATTAGATGTACAGACAGGGCAGCTATTAGCTTTAATTCCTGATGGAGCATTTTTAACTGATGCTTCTGGTAGGACATTCCTTTTATGGGAAGGTGATCAAGTTTATCTTGGTTACTTGACTGAGATCGATTTTAAGGGTAACAAGGTACATTTTATACTTAATAAGGGCGGAATTATTGAAAAGATGACGCTTGAACTTTCAAAAGAAAAAAAGCAGAGCAAATAAAATGAAAAGATTTATTTTCTTCTTTATGATAACTTTAGGAATTAACGGGTTGAATGCACAAGTTGACCTGAAAGAGAAACTATCAGGCTTTACAAATCCCGATGAATTAGTAACATTATCCGAAAGTGTTCCTTTTGAGCAAGCTGTTGATTTAATCGGTAAAGTGAGTGAAAAAATTACAGGCAAAAAAGTTTTTTCTGTAGCCGGTTTTAATGGTCCTATCGGATTTGAAATTGATAAAATGCAGTATAAAAAAGCACTAATCATTATCGCCCAATATAATAATTTGATTGTTGAAGAAACGGCAGATGCTCTTACAGTAAAAAGAAAAGATGTATCAACTGCACAACAGGATATTAATGTTTATGCCAATGTAGAAGAAAAAGAAGTAAAAATTAGTGCGGTTTTGTTTGAAGCGAATGTAACCGACATGACTGAAAAAGGTATTAACTGGCAGTTCCTTCTCTCAAGAAATGGTTTATCTGTCGGCGGTGATTTTAGGACAATTCAAGAAGATCAACAACAGACAACTGCTACTACTGCGGCACAGACGGTTGCAAAACCTCCAACTATGGATTTTTCTACTGAATCAAAGTTTACGATGGGTAAATATGCAGGTAATGCTACTGCAATGTT
>JBAYVI010000019.1:0-32113 GCA_041674625.1 Melioribacteraceae bacterium
ATTCCAATAAAGAGAGCGACAACAAAATTCAGTTCATTTCCAATTACATCAGGTACTAATGGTCCCATAATAATCTCCTCTCCTTAAATCCAAAGTTTTCTAAAAAAATATGCAAACATGTAAGCACCGCCGAAGATAGCAAACATTGTAATTATACCACCAAAGGAAAGAACCGCCATACCGCTTAGAGCCGCACCGCTAGTGCATCCCCTCCCTAGTTGGGCACCAAACCCAAAGAGCAGTCCTCCAATTATTGCAGTTACAATTCTAACTTTTGAAGTTACTCCCGGAGATTTTTCTAAAGTCCAATTTAGGCGATTAGAAACGAGACCGGAGATAAAAGCTCCGATAAGAACACCGAGCACTTCAAATACGAGCCAGTTTTTAAGTGGGTTATTATCATGCTCTTTCAAATATTCTTTGTAGAATTTTGCTTCAGATGCATGTCCGGGGGCAATTGTTTCTACAGCGGCAACTACACCACTTTTAACTGCACCGCTCGCACCAAGTCCACGACCTGTAATAAATATTGTTGCTAATAGCAGAAGTCCTAAAAAGAAACCTGCCAAATATGGATTCATATATTTTGTTTCGTTCATATTATCCTCAATCTTTTTTATTTTCTTTTGATGATTTATCTTCGTCTTCTAACTCTTCGTAACCGGTAATCATTGCTTTTAAATTGGACGTAACCGTCTCACCGGTAGTAATTAAGTAGAGATGAGTAATAATAAAAGCGATTAATAATAAAGCCCCAATTGTATGTACAATAGCAATAACTTCGAGGGAAGCAATATTTAATGATTCAACAGCATCTTTCTGCGGATAGCGATAGAACATATAGAGTAAGCCGCTTGCAACCATTACCGGAATAACTAAAACCTTTAGACCGAGATAAACTAATTTTTGAAGTGGGTTTAATTTGCTCAGAACTGTTTTTTTAGTCGGATGAGGAGCATTTTTAAATATCCCAAATATATAGTAATTAATCTGTGCTTTTAAGTTCGCTGCGGTTGGGATATATTGTTTCCATTCTCCTGTTGAAAAATGCCAGAAGATAGCGAATACAATCAAAATGATAAAAGCATAAGCGGAAACATTGTGATATTTTACGGCATTCTGATAACCGAAAAATGTAAATGATCCATGGATCTCGAATCCGGTAGCGGCTAACATAAAAATAAGAATTGCCTGCATCCAATGCCAGAATCTCTCAAAGGATTTATAGATATAAACTTTATATTTCATTATGAACCTCTTTTTTCGATTTTCGGTTAGTAGAAATTCTTATTCCTGCATGAATCATAACACCAATAAGCGATAAAAGAATTATTAGTTTCCCGCCAAGTTCTACTATATTGGAATAATCTCTTGCAGGCATATAAAAATCGTTTAATCCGGCAAGACGGCTATTATCTCTTGTGTGGCATTGATTGCAGGAAAGAGTATTTTCCTTTGAAGATACCATGTGATTAATAGGCCAGTACATTTCGGTTCTAACGAAAGAAAGTTGACCGCTAAACGGAAGATGCACTTCGTCCATTCCTACTTTTGCAGCTCTTAACCAATTAAAATCTACCCAAAGAGCACCTTCACCTTTTTTATCAGCAAAGAGTTTAGGCTGAACAACCATTTTATTAATTGGATCAAATGGTTGACGAGCTCTATGAATTTTAACCGGAATAATTTTAGAATCACGGTCAGCATAAGAACCATTAAGTGTATTAATTTTTATCGGCTTGGTCGTATCATTAATTACATCCCCAAGTAAGTAGTGATCAGCAGTACCATTGAACCAGATATATTCTGGTTTAACGCTATCTGCCCAAGTAAAAGAACCCTTTATTGACATATATGAATGATTGCCATTAGCATCTTCTTCGGTAAAAGGTTCGCCATTTTTAAGTTTGCCGGCAGTTGACCAATCCCAAGCCATCTTTGTTGAATTAGCTTTAGCATATACAGGAATATGACAAGTCTGGCATGCAACTTTAACTGTATGCTCATTTAAGATTTCAGCATCGTGAGGTGTATCGGTATGGCATTGTTCGCATGTTGAACGGTTTCTATTCATCGAAGAAAGAGAATAAACTTTTCCTTTCATCATGTGGTTTTGACTTGTATGGCAATCAACACATACAAGATTAGAAGTTTCAGGGGACATGTGAATGTCAATATCTGCTGATGGCTCGAACATCGAAGATTCAAGATCACCATGTTTAACGTTATTACCACCGCCGCCGAAGAAATGGCAAACGCCGCAATTAGAGCGCATCGGTCTGCCTACTTTTTGAGCAACAAGATTAAGATCGACATTTTTATCGGGGGCTCCTGCCATTTCATTACCTTTTGCATAGGTTTCGGAATTATCATGACAAACAAGGCAATCGATATTTGTCGGGTCGGTCATTGGTGCCATAGAACTTGACATTTCAAAACCGATATGACACTTAGCACAGCTTTGTTCGTTTCCCTCAACTCCAATACAAAAATTATTAATAGCGTTTTTCTTTCCTACATAGACAATACCCCTACCTTCAACATATTCTTCACGCTCCCAATTCCAGTGATTGGAGTGCATTACTTCTTTATGGCGTTCTGTGTGGCAGGAGATACAAGCTGCTGTGGCATCTTGAGGCTTATTGAATGTCTTCTGAAGGATTGCAAATTTTGAGTGATCCACAGAGGGTACATGTTTCTTAGAATATTTTGCTTTAAGAAGTGAAATATTCGATTGTTCTGCTTCTGTTGGTTTTAGGAAAACTATTGATGCAGTTATCACTAATCCAATAAGCAGTAATGCAATTACAATTTTTTTCATATTTTTTCTTAATTAATTTAGAGTATAAAAGATTATTCTTTCTTTTTTTTATTTAATTCGGTAATCAAATACCGAAGAGATTCAATTAAATTATCCCTTTTGGGCTGTTCCATTTTATTTAAAATATCCTCGTGAATACTCATGTGGCTATTATATAGATTTTCAATAAATGGACGGCTTTTAGGAAGTATTTTTATAGCTACATTTCTTTTGTCATCAGTATTTGAAATCCTAATAACGAACTTTTTCTCCTCTAATCCGGATATAATCTGCGTAATTCGTCCCGGAGTAATAGAAAGTATATCGCATAATTCCTTAATAGAGAGAGTTTCGTTGAAAGCAAATAACTTTAGAACGCGGAACTCAGCAGGGGTTAGATTAAAGCTTTTTGCAAAAAAATCTTGAGTTCTATTGCAAGTATGTGTCAATTCGCAGACTAATTCCGCTAATTCTTCAACTTGATGATGTAATTGAGATGTATTTATCATATATAATTTATTTTAGAGTCTAAAATAAATCGTCATTTTCTCAAATGCAAGAGAAAAAAGATAAAAAAGGATTATTATATTAAGATGCCATATCCTTGATTTGAATTGTTTTTAGCGGATTTATTTATGACTCATTTGGAAATTATAGCATCAAATTGATGCAACCTTTTTGCATCTAGAAACGTCTAATTTGTAGTGTAAAAAAATTACACTATTTTTAGAACTATAAAAATTAAAATATATTAAGGAGCAGGGATCATGAAACGTGCAATTGCCATATTTACGATGTTATTACTAACGATTATTTCATTAAATAATGTGTATGCAAATGGGGATGTTGCGGGGAAATATACAGCCGAATTAGCTTCAGCGAGTTCTCCAGGAAGAATTATGACATTGAATTTATATCAAGACAATAGCGCTGTCTTAACAAGTGATTATCAGAATGGTAAACCAGCTGTAGTAGAAGAAGGCACTTGGAAGGCTTCGGGAAATACTGTAAATGTTATATTAGATAAAATGAACGGTAGAAAATCATATAATCCCGTTAATATTGCATTTGAATTTATGAACAGTTCATTGGTTGCAGTAAAATATGATGAAAAAATGTTTGGCTCCGAAGGATTAAAATTAGCTAAATTAGAAGTAACTCCAGCCGTAAATACTCCTTGGAAATGGGTTGCAACAACATATGAAAATGATAAATTAGATGTTAAGATGTCCGATGATTATACAATTGAATTAAAAGATAATGGAAGAATAATTGTAAAAGCTGATTGTAATAGAGGTTTTGGTAAAATTGAAATGGACGATCACAAATTATTAGTAGGTGAAATGAGCTTAACAAAAATGGAATGTCCCGAAGGTTCTCTTTCAGGAAAATTTTTAAATGAATTAAGTAATGCAACAGTTTATTCAACGGATGCTAATTCACTTATGATTACATTAAAAGATAATAGTGTAATGAAGTTCACGAAATAGTTTTTAATAAAACCGGAATCTTCTCCCAAAAAGGGAATGGATTTATTATATACAGATAAAAAATTGGTTGTATAAGTTGCAGATTTAAGAAAAATTAAAAAAAGCAGTAAGGAAAACCTTACTGCTTTTTTTTTATTCAAATTTCAATAAGATTTCCTGATGATATTTTTCACCCGGTTTAAGCAGGGTTGAAGGGAACTCGGGTCTGTTAGGAGAATCAGGGTAAAATTGAGGTTCGAGACAAAAGCCAGTACGGCGATTCATCGGTTTCCTTGTTTTACCCAATGTTCCATCTAAAAAATTTCCTGAATAAAACTGTATAGCGGGATATGTAGTAAATAATTTCATTTTTCTCCCGCTTATTGATTCGGAAACTTCAGCGGCAAGTTTTAATTCATTTAATTTCCCTTTAAGTAGATAATTAAAATCGTAACCGCCATCTACTTTATCTATTTTTTCACCAATCGGCATATCTTCAATAAAATCCAAATCAGAACCTGTTATAGAAAGAATTATACCTGTCGGAATAAAATTTTTATCAACTTCTGTTATTTCTTCAGAATGCAAAGAGAGATGATGGTCAAGAATTGATGAGGAAAAATCACCACTTAGGTTATAGTAAGCATGATTAGTAAGATTAACGTGGGTTGGTTGGTCAGTTTCTGCATCGAAAGAGATTTTTAATTCATTTTCTTCATTGAGATAATATTTTACAATAGTAAGAAGATTACCGGGGAATCCTTCTTCACCATCTTTACTAAGATAACTGAATTGAACACCAATGCCGGATAATGTTTCGAAAGTATCATAATTCCATAATTTTTTATTAAATCCTTCTTTTCCACCATGCAATGTATATCCTGGACGGTTTTCGCCTAATTTATATTCAGTTCCATCAATGAAAAACTTAGACCCCCCAATTCTATTAGCGAATCTGCCGACAGTAGAACCCATAACGAATTTATCATTTTCATATTCTTCAATAGTATCATAACCAAGTATTATATCAGAGCAAGAGCCAATTTTATCGGGACTTAATAATGAGGTTAATGTGGCACCGTAGTTAATAAGTTTTACTTCAATGCCGTGAGTGTTTTTAAGGAGGAAAGATGTTACTTTTCGTCCATCTGAAAGATTTCCAAAATCATTAATAATAGGTTTCATAATTCCGATAAAATTTTTGTTTCCAAAATTAATTAATTGTCCAGCTAAATACAGAATTAAAAAAAGAAAGAATCAGGAATTGAATGATGGCTAAGTGAAAAGAAGTTTCTGGTAGAAGGAAACTTAGTATTGAATAAAACTTTTTATAGAAGGAAGCCTATGAAAACAGGTAGGTTAAAAAAAAGAAGCTCCCGAAAAAAAAGGAGCTTCTTTGTGGTTACAGAAGACAGTTATCATACTAACTAACCGCCATTCGAGGGCTGTAACATTTACATTCTAAAACGAACTCGCCAACGTTTATATCCTGATTAATCTTCTGCAATACGTGTAACAATTACATTCTAAAACGGAGTCCTGCATATGCCATAGCTCCGGAAACAGGACCCCATACCATAGAAGCATCAAAAAACTGGCTGTCAGGATTAAAGGAATCGATTATTAAATTTTCCTGCCGATAACCAAAAAGATTTTCTACACCAAGATATAAATCCAATCCGGGCAAAAATGTTCTTGTAACCTGTGCATTAACAGTAAAAAATGCTGGTGAACTTAATGGCATCTGATATTGCTCGGGATTAGATAAGGTAGAAGGAATTCTCTTACTACCCGAATACTGAATCGTTAAGTCATAAAACATCTGCGGATCATCTTCCTTTTCTTTCTCTGTCGAATAAGCAAAATTAATAAACGCTCGATGCTTGGCACTGAAAGGGCGCTCCATAAATTTTCCGTCTATCATCTGTTTAACGTTCAAGAATCTATAAGCAGTTTTTAGATCAAAATTCTCGAAAGGCTTAAAGGCAAATTCAGCTTGGAAACTATTTGAATATGCACCGTTTTGGATTGTAGAGAAAACTATTTTTTGCGGCGACGAATCAAGATTAGCAATAGTTACTTGATCGAAATTGGTGCGGTAAAAATCGATAGTAAAAGATGCATCACGATAATCATAATAAAAATAGTGAGTAAGACTAATACCGAAGTTCCAAGCCTTTTCCTGACCGAGACCATAACCGTAAGAACCGGATTGATTAATAGAAAGTACACGTGAACTTGCTAAGGCAGAAGCATATTCGGTGAAAATATTTGATGTTCTGAAACCTCTACCGGCAACACCTCGAATTACCCAATCTGCATTTGGTGAATAGCGAAGATGAAGGCGGGGAGTAAACATAAATCCAAATTGATTATGATAATCGGCTCTTACTCCCGCAACTAATGATATTTGGTCATCATCGGAATAAGTATATTCGGCAAAAGCACCGGGCACTTTTTCGATTCTATTATAGTTATCATTAATAAATTTCTCATTGAATTGATCGAACAAGAAACTAAATCCAACACGGTATTTATGTTCTGTGGTATTTATAATTGATTGATATAAGAAATTGAAATAACCGGTTTTCTCGTTGCCGCTATACTCCCGCTGACCGAAGAAAGATGAATTACGGTAATTTGTAAATGAAAACTGGAATCCGAATGATTTATAAGGTGCATCTGCAAAAACATAACCAAGTTTGGCATATATATTTAAGTTGTTGTTAGATATTCCGAAATTGTATCGAGGGGAATTGAGTGAAGAAGAATTAAAAGTTCCTCCTTCTTTTTTATCGGTAACATATTGAAATCCAAATCTGCTTTCCCAACCATCCATACTTAAGTACTGCCATCTTTGAGCTATATTCAAAGTTTTAAAAGTAGGGAGGTCGCTAAAATTATCATTATTCATATCGAACTTACTATTGCGAGTACTATAATGAAAAAGAGAGATAGTAGAAAAGTGCTCATTTAGGTGAGTAATATAATTCAGATTACCTTCAAAACGTTTATCATAATCGCCATAGACATTTAGGAAAATAGGAGTTTCATCGGAGGAGATTGATTTGCGAAGATCGACATCAATCTGACCGGTAATCGATTCATATCCATTAGCGACAGACCCAATTCCTTTAGAGACATTAATAGCCTGAACCCAAGTTCCGGGAACGAATGATAGCCCGATATTCGACATAAGTCCACGAATATAGGGCATATTTTCTAAGGAGGTTTGAGTGTAAGTCCCTGAAAGTCCGAGCATCTCAATCTGTTTAGCTCCTGTAATTGCATCGGTAAATGAAACATCGATAGAAGGATTAGTTTCAAAGCTTTCAGAAAGATTACAGCAAGCTGCTTTGAATAATTCCTTTTCGTTCATTGTTGATTTATTTTCGATTGCGAAATAATCTTGCGAAGTGGAAGCCTTTTCTCCACTTACTTCTACTTCTCCGATTTGTTCGGCATCTTCTTTGAGAGATACTTCCACGAATTTATTTTCGGTTACTTCGATCGTATCGGCTTTGAATCCAATAAAGCTAACTACTAAATATTTATAATCGTCAGCGAACGGAATTTTGAAATCTCCTTTACTATCGGAGGTTGTCCCGATAGTTGATGAAAGCCAATAGATATTAGCTCCTGCAAGGGGATGTTTATCGTTACCGTGGTCTTCGTAAATTCTTCCCTTCAAGCTATTTTGTGCGTTTATTATTGTAAGAGAAGAAAATAATAAAGCAATAATTAATTTTTTCATTGTTTTGCCTTTCAAGAATTAGTGAGTATTTTCGGAATCTCTATATAAACAGCAATTAGGAAGTTTTATATAAACAGAATCAGCAGCTTTGAATTTATCTGTATCATGTCCCACTTCTGCCAATCTATGTTTTAGAGAATCGATAGTTATCTCATCTTTTAGATAAGCTACTTTTAGGACTTTGGATTTTTTATCCCACTTGGCAAGTTTTACTTCTTTTATTTTTAGTGTTTTTTCTATCCTGTTTTTACACATGTTACAATTACCGAATACCTTAAATTCGATTTCAGCTACTTTATCCTGTGCAATGGAAAGAGTTGTAAAAAATAAAAATAATACTGCTATGCTTAATAAATTTTTCATTTATAATTTCCTTTAAATATTTATTTGAAATTAATAGACATCCTAATTTTGGACTCTATTACTATTAGGGCGTACTACTTCCTTTTAATTCTATTGAATTATTGAAAAAGGGGAGAATCTCAAATAAGGAAACTGCAATATGAAATACGGATATCTCTACCGGGAGGCGAGTTATCTGTAATGTTTTTCGGTGTTATAGTATGAGAAACTACACTTGCCGTTTCAATATTGGTTTGAAAAGGCACTGCAATCTCGAAAGAATTGATCTTAAATTCGTTTTCGGATTTATGAAGGTCTTGTATTTTTGTTGTCTTAATTTCTGTTTTACAGCAACCTGCACCGCACTCCATCCCGCAGCAGGAATCGGGTTCTTCTTTGTTTTCAGACAATGTAAATTGGACGGTTTCCACCGAATCACCGCAAAAATGAATAGCTACATTCACCCCGACTACAAGAAAAAGGTAAATGAGCGCAAACGATATTGTAAAAAACTTCTTCACATTGCTAATATATTAAAAAAGATATCATATACACAAGTCTGTTTTCACTGCCTTTACTCTTTCTTCGGAATTAGAGCATCTAATATTGGAAGATTCCACTCATCCTTATCTACGAAATAGAGAACGAAATCGGAATCGAACTGCCAATAGCCCCAACTCCAATTATACAATTCTGCTTTTCGCGTTATGAAATCGAGATATTTTATACGGTCAATCATTTGAGCATTTTCCAGCACGCCAAATTCGCCAAGATAGATTGGTCGATTATTTTTCTTAGCCCACTGATTAACTAAAGCAAAATCATTTCTAACTTTGCTTAAATCCTGTGGAGTGCCCCATGTGATATTTTTGAGATCTTTGAATTCGGGAGTCCATGATGCACCTTGATGTGTAAATTCCATAGGGAGGTAATAATGTACTGTTACTATTATATTTTTATCATCCTTCGGAATCGAAAGGGAATCGAGATGATAAATATTATTCCAAAATCCGGGACCAATGATTAAAATTCGATCAGGATTATTTCGTCTTACTATTGGTAGAAGCTCCTTTATATAATCATTCCAAAGATCATCGGTTAGTTTTCCGAAAGGTTCATTAAGCAATTCAAAAATAACATCATCGGGGTAGTTTTGATAGTGATCGGAAACTTGATCCCAAAACGATTTTAGTCTAGGTAGATTTTCTGCCGGGGCATTCCCCATATCGCTGAAATTATGCATATCGAGAATTACAGTTAAATTATTCTTAAGTGCATTATTGACAGCCCAATCGAGAGTATTAAACCAACTTTCAGATAATTGATTTGTTTTTTTATCCATAAAAGAAAATGCTTGTAAATTAATGCGAACGGAATTAAATCCTTCTTCTTTAATTTTAGAAAAATAGGCTTCTTTGAAACGTCCATGCTCGAAATTTTTCCAGATAGGATCATAACCAATGATATTCACTCCTCGCCCGATTTTCTTATTAATTTCGAAAGCTTTGCCGGTTTGTGCTGATAGTGAAACAGAAGTAATGAGTAAAATTAAAAGAAGCTTTTTCATACTATTCTCGTGAATTGTTAATTTCAAAAATAATAAAATATTGCCGAATTAAATTCTTTTTGAGATGGGCAATAAAAAACCGGTTATTCCTTGCGGAGAAAACCGGCATTTTTTGGTAAGTCAACTTAAATATTTAAAAATTTATTAAGCCATATTAGTATAAACTGATTGAACGTCATCATCTTCTTCAATTGCTTCGATTAGTTCATTTACTTCTTTTTGCTGTTCTTCATCAAGCTCTTTCATATTAGTGGGAAGATATGGAAATTCGGTAGCAGAAATTTCAATATTTTTTTCATCTAAAGCTTTCTGCATCGAACCATAGTCTTGGAAAAGAGTATAAATATAGATAGAATCATCATCATATTGAAGTTCATCAAGACCGTAATCTATTAATTCCATTTCAAATTCGTCAACATCAGCGATAAGAGATTTATCGATTTTAATAAGACTTTTGTGATCGAACATAAAAGAGATAGAACCAAGAGCACCGAGAGAACCTTCATATTTTCGGAAATAATGTCGAATGCTTGCGGCGGTACGAGTTGTATTATCGGTAGCGCATTCCACTACTACTGCTACACCATGAGGTCCGTAACCTTCATAAGTGATTTCAGAATAGT
The DNA here is from genome assembly GCA_041674625.1 of Melioribacteraceae bacterium. Lineage (GTDB taxonomy): Bacteria > Bacteroidota > Ignavibacteria > Ignavibacteriales > Melioribacteraceae > BRH-c32. The sequence goes on from JBAYVI010000019.1 coordinate 10,556, forward strand.
CGGTAGTATCTTTAGAGACGGCACGTTTAATAGCGGCATCGACTCTATCTTTAGGCATATTAACTGATTTAGCATTTTGAATAGCGATACGAAGTTTGGAATTTGATTTTGGGTCAGGTCCGCCACCTCTAACTGCAATTTCAATATCTTTTCTTATTCTATTGAACGCCTTAGACATTTTAGCAAAGCGTGCAAACATTTTGTGTTTTCTTGTTTCAAAAATTCTTCCCATAGGTGTTGGTATCTTTTTTATTTGTAAAACTTGAATTAATACAGCTCTGCAATTTAAGAAAATGTAGAGTAAAATCTAAACAAGAATTTTTTCTTATTAATTAAGCTTTTGTGAATTCGTCATAAGCGCGTTCGAGGTTCATCTTACGTGCGCCGTCCCATCTCTCTTTTAGGTTATTAAATCCTGGAATTTCGCCCGATGCAACCTCATCTTTTGACTTACCTGCTTTAATACCTCTATTTACTGTATCAACCAATGCTTCGAAATAATTTTTCATATTTCTTATATCAGCTTTTGAACCGGTTACATGTTCATCGGTATCAGCATGACCATAAATAAATAATGTATCCTTATCATATTTTTTATAAACCATTTCGAGTGTTTCGATCCAATATTTTATTGAGCCACCGCCCATGTTATCGATATAGGGATATGTGTGATTAAAAACATGATCACCAATATGTGCAATATTAGCATTCTCGAAATGAATTACAGAATCACCGCCCGTATGAGCGGGAGCAAAATAACGAGCTGTTACTTTTTCTTTCCTTAAGTCTAATTCCCAATCTTGAACGAATGTAATATCAGGATATGCTTGAATTTTATCGGGATTACCTCCATACATTTTTTCTTGAAGCATTTTACAATTTTCATGGGCAACAATAGTTTTTGTATGATCTCTTAAATAAATATTTCCTGAAGTATGATCGCCATGATGATGGGTATTAAAAAGGAGATCGATTTTTCCACCACTCATTTTAGAAAAATTATCGAAGAAATTTTTGGCTGAATCGGGAAATTGAGAATCGATTACAACCGAATAATCTTTTCCGGCATACCAGCCAATCGTACCGCCTTTTTCAATATAGATACCGATATTATTTCGCAGTTTTTTTATTCCGTTTTTTCCATCTTCGAGTAAATTAAAAAAACTGCTTCCTTGTAAGAAAAGTCCACCTGTTAATAAGAAGCTCGATTTTATGAATTGTTTGCGACTTATTTCCATATGACATTCTCCTTAAATAATGATAAATAATATACGAACTCCATTTTAAAAAGTAAAAATATTAGTATTGCTAATTCTGTTTTGGTTTATTATAATCTTTTTATGAAAAAAATAATTTTCATACTACTATTGTTTTCGGGTACATTAACAGCACAAAAACTAATCTATCCTGATATCCCACGCGATAAAATAAATGATATGAAATTCTTAAGCGATTCGGTTGGCTATTTTATTAATAACGGTGGGAGTATATATCGAACCGCCGATGGCGGAACTACTTGGAAACTCCAGAATCATTTTCAGAATAATTGGTTATTGAAGATGAGATTTTTAGATGATAAGATAGGGTTCATCTCTTCTAGTGTTTATAATTATATGATACCGCGAAAATTCTATTATACAATAGATGGAGGACTTAATTGGAGCAGTAATGAACTCGATTTCATCAATGTTCTGGATTTCCTCCCCTTATCAAATCAGAAAATCTTGAAATGTGATGATCGGGGAAATATAAAAATCCTCGATAATTTTTATGGCGATTGGAAAACGGTTTATGAAATGCCAACTTTTATAAATGCTACTGAGGAATTTCTCTATGAAGTACCTAAAGGTTATATCAAAAAATTAGAGAAGCTTAATGATGGAAGGATATTAGCAGTTGGTAATTACCTTGAATATTTCAATTCCGGTAAGATAACTGATTCGCTGTCTTTTATTTTTCAATCAAAAGATATGGGAGCATCGTGGGATACTTTATGGATGGGCTTAAATAAATTAATAAATTGTATGGCGTTTGCGGATTCTAATATTGGTTGGATTGCCGGAGACAACGTGATTTATAAAACTACAAATGGCGGAAAGGATTGGAAGCCGCAATCACCTGATGCTAAAATAGCTTATGTCGCTATGCAAATAGTAGCTATCGATTCGTTAAATGTATTCATTATGCCTGATTATAGTGGTTTTTATTTTCAGACTAATGATGGTGGACTTAGTTGGCAAATGAAAGAGGAAAATTTCGACTATAATAACAGATTTTACTTTAAAGACAAGAAGAATGGATTTGCATTTGGAGATGGTTTTTATAGAACTGAGAGTAGTGGCGATAAATGGGAGAATATAAGTAAATCGATTTATGCTAATATTAGTAAAATTGATTTTGTATCTCCAAGCGAAGGGTTTGCCGTGTCTGCAGAAACTATTTATCATACTATTGATGGCGGATATAGCTGGAGTAAAATTTACAAAAGTTATGATAATTCCAGTATATCTGATTTCGAAATGTTGGATGAATTAAATGGATTTCTCATTTCCGGATCGAGAGTTTTTGAGACTAGTGATGGTGGAATAACATGGAATGATAGTCAAGATTTTAGACTAACACATTTTTCAATGGGTGGAATAGATTTTTATGATAACGAAACTGGTATTATTTTTAATGCACTTGAAGAATCTGAAATAGGATCTAATAATTATGATCTGAATTATATTTTTATCACCGAAGATGGTGGTAAAAAATGGAAAATGAAAAGATTTGATTTGACTGAACCGTTCTATCCATTCAAAATGAGATTTATAGATAAAGAAACTATTATCTGTGTGTCTGTAAACGGAGTTTGGAAAAGTTATAATAAAGGTGATACTTGGATAAGAAAATATGATCAATGGTTATATGGGGGTAAGGCATATGATTTTTATAATAAGAAAAATGGTTTTATTTCAGCAAGTGCAAGTCGTTATTTATATAGTACCGATGGGGGAGAAAGTTTTACAGAGATGACTAAAAAATCGTATGTAAATGCACGTGATCTAAAATTTATAGGTAGATATTCATCAGAAGCTGAAAGGGTAATAGAAGCAGGAGAAAATGGAGCTGCAATGATTCATTATTTTTATGATACTTACGAAAACTCTTATGACATCACAACCTATACCGGTTTACAATTTAATTCGATTTCTGTATTTGTAGAAAACAATCGTCCGCATGTTTGGATAGCCGGCGATGGATTTAATGTTTATTATCGTGAATATGAAATGATAGTAAGTGCTGAAAAAGATCTGGAAATTCCGAATGAATATAAATTATTACAAAACTATCCAAACCCATTCAATCCATCTACTACAATTGAATATCAACTTCCAAAAGAGGGAAATGTAAAACTCGAAGTTTATAATTCACTCGGACAATTAGTAAATGTATTGGTTAATACAAGTCAATCCACCGGTAATCATAAACTCGTGTGGAATGGAAAAGATTCATTCGGAAGTTCTGTGGCTAGTGGAATTTATTTTTATAGAATTACATCAGGCAACTTTTCTAATGTAAATAAAATGATTTTGCTCAAATAAGTATTTTAAGTAAACAATAAATAAATACCAGCAAAAATCACCAGCACACCACAAATTCTTCTTATCCATAAAATAGCTTTTGAGTTATTTGTCAAATCCAAATATTTTTGAACCTGTTTAGTAAGTATGCCGGCTGCCACAATTACAGAGCAATGCCCCAATCCGAATGCAGCTAATAATGAGATTGAAGAGATAAAATTAAATTGTGAAGTTTGAAAAACAACTCCGAGTATAGGTGCCATATATGCAAAGGTGCAGGGACCCAATCCAATTCCAAAAATCAATCCGAGAAAAAGGGCAGCCACAAATCCTTTATATTTCGTTCCCTTTAATTGTATTCCTTCCCATGGAAGTTTTATTATATCGAGAAGATATAATCCCATTATAAAAAATATGATAGCGACAAAATAGTTACCAATTGCTCCAATATCCCCCATCAATCTACCAATTGAAGCAGTAATTATTCCAATTATAGCAATAGTTATTAAAATTCCTAATGCAAAATTTAATGACATAATGACAGTTCGCTTCAATGTGATTGTTCCTTGTCGATTGATATATCCAACAATTAGTGGGATACTTGATAAATGACAAGGGCTTAAAAGGATACTTAAAATTCCCCAAGCAAAGGATGCTAATATTGCGATCCAGAAATTCTCATATAGGGATAATGTGAGCGACGTAAATATGGATTCTATCATAATTAATTTATTGTCTTTAATCCTTGAGAAAGAAGAAATTTATCTATTTCGGCTTCGGGGAAAAAACCTTCGTGTCGCATTAGTTCTTTACCTGAAGCATCAAGAAATACTTGAGTTGGAATTAATTTAATCCCATATTTCTTCGCATAAGGTTTTCCGGCATCTTTCCATACATCATAAAAAATTACTTTTACTGATTCTCCATATTTTTTCTCGATAGATTTCATAATTGGCTGCATCATTTTACATGGGATACAATTATCTGAGCCGAGTTCCACAAATGTAATTTTAGGTTTTATAATATCTTCTTTTGATTTCTCCTGATTTTGAGCTAAAATATTAGTAAAAATTATTGTTACGAATAGTATCGAGATAATCAAATTTTTCATAAATGGTTGCCTTACTTTAATTAATTCTTTTTTTATTTATTGTTATTTATATTTACTACAACACCTTGAGTATTACTAACTTGAGTTTCTAATTGATGATTCGCTGCAAATATAATTGAAGCGAATAAAATACCGACAAGCATTAGGTCATAAACATTGTAGGCGATTATGGTTAAAAAACTAATCTCGAATAAAATCACAAATCCACTTAATATCGTTAATACTATCGTAACACCTAAAAACCAAAATAAATATTTAGCAACATTATTTTCTTTTGAACTATTCCATAGTTTAGAAAGTATGAATAATCCCAGAAGTATAATTGCTACTGAAATTATAAAATGATTGGAGTCCAACCATAGACGATTTGGAAGTATATACCCGTTTAGTTCCGGATTGAGACTTATGAAGAGCATTATAAAAAGAATTCCGGTGAAAAGGATTATATGTAATGTTTTAATAGTTATTTTTAGCTGAGATATATCAAAAGATTTTAACGTAATGCTCAAAATAAAACTCAATAAAATTCCTATGGCAAGAAGTCCGATTTCTGAATAGATAATAGGTTTTACAATTTCCTCTCTTACTGCACCAAGATTTGCAGAAAATGCACTTATTCCCATTCTAACATATTGCGGTTCCATAACGGGTTTACCATCTTCACCAAAGGGATATTTAACAATATCAGCATTAAAGACAGGGGAGCTGAACGAATGACAGTCAGTGCAACCGTTAATTCCCAAAGCAGCTTTCGAAGGCATTACGTCATGGCTATATTTATATACTGATGCATACGGAGAAGATTCAAATTCTTCTTTTGGTATTGTAAAATATTCTTTTCCGCTTGTATAGACTCTATCGTTATTCACCCAGACAACTTTTTTACCGGTCAAATCATAATTTGTATTTTTTAGGTGAAGTGTTATAGATTGAATGAATGCATCTATTTCATCTTGAGAATTTACTTCAGGAACTTTGTCGCTATTATCATCCTTAATTTTTGAAAGCAAAGGATATTTTGTTGAATCGGAATTATGTATTACCCACATTGAATAAATATCTTTCATTGTCGGCTGATCCAATCCATTTTTCCCTTCAGTTAGTATTCCTGGCCAAGCGCTATGAACGGGATTAACTGGGAAGATTTTTCCTTTATATCTTGCCAAGACAGGTCTCGATGGATCAGTCGGCTGATCTTTTACAGTGAACATATTGAGTTCGCCGTAGTGATTCCAGTAATTCATATTCTGATCGTAGAAAGTCCAAATATATTTAGGTGGTGGTGAAATTTTTGTCCCCGGATTAAACACATCGCTAACTTGAACTAGTGCAGATTTGACCGGTCGTTCTTTTATATGGCAAGTTTGGCACGCAATATTTTCGAGATGAAGCGGAGGCAGCCAAGAATGTTTTGCAATCGGTGCATTTAGATAGCCGGTTAAATGACAATCTTTGCAATCTCTAACAGTGTTATCTAGATCATTTCGCACATTTCCCGATGGATCATCACCTTTTCCAAACTGGTGAACTTCTTTTCCACTAATTCTTTCATCAATAGCATTGCTTCCTGCAGGATGGCAATCAACGCATTTCAAACCCGCCGCGAAGTGAATATCTCTTCTTTCGGAAAATGTTGTTCCTCTTTTCTTCCAATCCGGCTTAGCATGACAGTTTAAGCATGTTTCATTTCTTGGTTCTCTCACTATATGCAAAGCAATTTTCCCGCTTGCATCAAATTTTAGAGAATCATATTTAACCGTAACCTTATTTTTATCTTTAATACTTCCGTCCACTTTTGCTAAACCTGAACCTTCAGAAGCCGCCCATTTGAAATTCAGTTTTTCTAATTGAGCGTTTCTGCTTTTGTAATCATATTCCGGTAAATGACACAACAAACAATCAGCTTCAATTACTCCGGTTTCATTCCAACGTGCCTTGTAATAATCGCCATCTAATTTATTATCGCCTAACGAAGCATAATGATTTGAGGAATCGTTCATTACTTTGTCATAACGATTTCCATCACGATCATATTCGAGCGGTCCACCGCCGGGATGACAAGCTCCGCAAGTCGCAGTAACAAAATCGAATGATGTCATATCTATCAATCGAGAATTAGTATTATGTTTTTGTGCAAGTTGCCTATAAAGAGGAGCAGGCGAACACCAATTGCCTCCGTAATTGCCGGGAGAAGTTACCCATTGATACCTATCTTTCATTGAAGAAGTAGGTTCTTCACCGCGTCCCTGCTGGAAATGATATCCTTGTGTTATCTTTTCGTAATCATGACATCCAGAAGCCCCGCAAGTTTTTTTGGGGGAGTATGGTTTATCGATATTTATATTATTTATTGGATCGATTATGTTTCCATCTTCATCATAAAGATTAAAAGGAGGACAAACGCCTTTGCTGGTCGGCTCTTTCTTAACTATTGAAATATTATTATTTATTTTTTTGTTTTCTGTTATTTGAACGATGACAATAATCGTAATAAAAATAATAGAAATAGTTAATAAAGATAATAGTAGTTTGTTTTTCATAAATCGTTTTTCGCTATCCTTGTTGAAAAATAATTGTTAGTATAAAATTCATATTAATAATGAATTAAGGGCAGATATCGGGATTAAAATATTTTTTCTGAAACCAAAGTGATACATTCACTAAGCTAATTAATACTGGTACTTCAACAAGTGGACCAATCACAGCAGCTAATGCTTCCCCACTGTTAATTCCAAAAACAGCGATTGCAACTGCAATTGCTAATTCAAAATTGTTACTTGCCGCAGTAAATGATAAAGTAGCTGTTTTGGAATAATCAGCGCCAATTTTGTGCCCCATATAAAACGAAACAAGAAACATTATCACAAAGTAGATAACTAATGGGATAGCTATTCGGACAACATCAAACGGAATTTTTACAATGTATTCTCCTTTAAGTGAAAACATTACAACTATGGTAAATAACAAGGCAATGAGTGTAATAGGAGAAATTTTTGGGATAAATTTTTGTTCATACCATTGCTTACTTTTAATTTTGAGAAGAGTAAAGCGTGTAATTATTCCGGCTAAGAAAGGAATACCAAGATAGATGAATACACTCTCTGCAATCTGTCCGATTGTTATATCAACTTGAAAAGTTTGCAAGCCAAGCCAATTAGGAAAAACCGTTAAAAATAGATAAGCGTAAACAGAAAAAAAGAGTACTTGAAAAATAGAATTAAACGCAACTAAACCGGCGGCATATTCCGTATCACCCTTTGCTAATTCATTCCAGACAATCACCATTGCAATGCAGCGCGCTAATCCAATCATAATTAAGCCAGCCATATACTCAGGATAATCCTGGAGAAAAAGTACAGCCAGCCCAAACATTAAAACTGGACCAATAATCCAATTTTGAACGAGAGACAAAGACAATATTTTTACATTTCTGAAAACATCGCCAAGCTCTTCATATTTTACTTTTGCGAGCGGGGGATACATCATTAGTATTAAACCGATTGCAATAGGAATATTTGTGGTCCCACTCTGAAATGAATTCCAAAAAGTTGCTACTTCAGGGAAAGTATATCCGGAGAAAACTCCGATTAACATTGCAAGAAAAATCCACAATGTTAAGTAGCGATCTAAGAATGAAAGTTTTTTTGTAATTGTGCTCATTATGACCTTAAAATTTTTTCATAAAATGCATTAAAATCACGTTTAATTTCATCTCTAACCCTTCTGAATTCTGATAAGATTTCTTCTTCAGTTCCAGTTGCTTCTGCCGGATCTTCAAAGCCGATATGTAGTTGTTTACCAACTTTTCCTATAAAAACAGGACAAGATTCTTTTGCATTATCACAAACAGTAATTACAAAATCAAATGGTTCATTTAAAAATTGATCAACGTTTTTGGGATAGTTTTGTGAAAGATCAATTCCGATTTCATTCATAACTTGAATTGCTTTTGGATGAACTTGATTTGATGGTTTAGTGCCTGCAGAATGCACAACAAGATTTGAGTCCAATGATTTCAAAAATTCTTCTGCCATTTGACTTCGGCAGGAATTGCCGGTACAAAGTATTAATACTTTTTTATTCATTTTATTTAGCTTTTCTTTTGATTCGTTATATGCCGAATTGGGTTAATAAAATATTTAATAAACAACTAATTTTTAGTTAAACGGATATATCATTTCGTTAATAGCCGAAATATAGCCACGAAAATTATTATTCGCAAATAACTAATTAAGTAAAAAATATTCTTTTGAATTATTTAGTCGTACATCAATTACTATTTGTTGATTACATTCACATCTCCACCTGGATTTAGAAATTGTATTTATTGTTGTATTTCCATCACTCTATTAGCAGGTTCATCACATAAAATTGCACGTTCATCTTCATTAATTTCAAAAGTTTTCTTATAGACATTAGATTTCTCTCAAGATTTTTAATTAATTCAAAAGGAGAAACAAAATGAAAGCGAAACTATTTATAATATTTGTATTAATTATCACAGGACTAGCAATAGGACAGCCAAAGGATAATTATCTTTTCAAAATCGGTGATACCGAATTAGGCGGTTATCTCGGATTCAACGGAAAATACAGTACAATCAATTCTGACGCGGGAGGATGGGTTGATGTAAGAGCCGCTATAACATTTAAAAGCAATTGGGCGATCGGTGTTGGTGCTTCAGGATTATATTATGATAAAAAATTATCAAAATTAGTTAATGACGGTACATATCACTTAAATGGTGGATATGCCGGATTCTACGTTGAGAAATTTTTCGATATTTCAGATGATATAAAGATTTCTGTTTCGTTGCTCTTGGGAAACGGGGTTGTAAATTATATCTATGATAAAGAATATAGAAAAGAGAAAACTTGGACAGAAGAGAAAATTGATGAGACTACTTTTACCGTGTGGGAGCCTATGGTGGAAATTCAATACAATCTTGGGAGTAACTTATGGTTAGGATTGAATGGTGGATTTAGAAATACTTCACCGATTGAGATGATTCAGACTGATGAAAATGTATTTAATAATTTTAATGCCGGATTTACATTCAAGTGGGGAATATTATAAACAAAATGTAAATTTAAAGACGAGAAAATTATGAAAATTACAAAACGGATATCGATTTATATTATAATATCAGCTGTAGTAATACAGCTGATTATTATTACATATAATAATTTTACCGGATTTATAAATATCTGGAGCATCAATGAATTTGTCATTCGATTATTAATAGGTTCATTATTCGCATCTATAGCATCATTTTATCTATTCTATTTTGATTTTATGATGATTGATTTTCTCGAACGAAAATATAATTGGAAAGGAAAATTTCTAAAAAGATTCACCATAGAATTAATAGGTACAATTATAATCGCATTGTCAGGCGGGATATTTATTACATTAATTGTGAATGCAATCAATGAATATAATATACCCTTATATTGGATACTATTTACAAATGGTATGATAGCAATAGTAATTAATTTTATAATTGTAGCTGTCATTGAAGGAGTCAATTCATTTATTCGATCGCAGAAAGCATTGGTAAGAGCTGAAAAATTAGCAAAGGAAAATCTTGAAATAAGATTGGAGACATTAAAGAATCAACTTAATCCACACTTCTTATTCAATTCGCTAAATGCTCTTACGTCGTTGATTGAAAACGATAGTAAGAAGGCAACTGATTTCGTTGATGAATTTTCCTCAATATATAGATATACGCTTGAGGTAATTGATAAAAAAGTAATGCCGCTTCGGGAGGAAATTGAATTTGCTAAATCATATTTCTACTTACAAAATATTCGATTTGAAGATGCTGTGAAAATTGAAATGAATCTTGAAAACGAGAAGTTGGATTATTATGTACCACCCCTTGCAGTACAGACATTATTAGAAAATGCTTTCAAGCATAATAAAGTATCAATTGAAACTCCATTATTAATGAAAATATTCTCTCAAGGAAATAATTTAATTGTAACAAATAATTATCAACCAAAAAGTAAGAGTGATACTTCGCATGGAGTTGGTTTAGAAAACCTAAGAAAAAGATATGAGTATATTTGCGGAGAAATTCCTGAATTTAATTTAACTGATAATGAATTTAAAGCAGTTATTCCTTTAATAAAACCGGAATAAGAATGAATGCTCTAATAATAGAAGATGAAAAACTTGCAGCCGAACGATTAGGAAAAATGGTTCAGGAGATTGATCCCTCCATTATTATTACGGCAAAGTTAGAATCAATTAAAGATTCTGTTAAATGGCTAACGGTAAATAGATGCGATCTCATATTCTGCGATATACAGCTTTCGGATGGAATTAGTTTCAAAATATTTGAACAAATCGAAATCGAAACTCCTATTATTTTTACAACCGCTTATGATCAATATGCAATTAAGGCATTCAAACTAAATAGTATTGATTATTTATTAAAGCCGATCAAGAGAAGTGAACTTTCAGATAGTATAAAAAAATATAAATCAATTAAATCTTCTTCTATGATCGATTATGAAGAGATACTAAACGCAATTAAGAATAAAGATGTTGTGTATAAAAAAAGATTTTTAATTCAGTTTGGTTCAAAAATTAAGAAGATAGAAGTCGAACAGATTGCATTTTTTTATGCTATGGAGAAGAGTGTATTTGCAGTTACTTTTGAGAATAATACTTACCCGATTGATTATTCTCTTGACAAATTAGAAGATGTAATAGACCCAAAGATATTTTTTAGGATCAATAGGAAGATTTTACTAAATTTAGATGCGATCAAGGAGATGGTACCATATTCTCGGTCGCGAATTATGATAAAAACAAATCCACTACCTCCAAGCGAAATAGAAGTTCTAGTAAGTGTAGAAAGAACGGGCGATTTCAAAAAATGGATAGATAGTTGAAAGGAGTAATTAAATGAAAAAAACAATTTTTGTAATACTCGTTCTTTTTATCAGCAGCATATCTTATGGTCAATTTCTACCTCAGTTTGGTGTTAAAGTAGGAATAAATTCCGCAAATCATTCTTGGGATTATAACGGAGAAGTTAAAGGTAGTATCGACTGGGAATCTGATTATGGATTTACAATCAGAGCTTTTACAGAGTTTGGATTAAGCGACAATTTTGCATTACAAGGAGAACTTGGTTATTCTCATAAAAAAAATAAAAAAGATATTCCAATTACAACAGTTGATTATCCTGATGGTAACGGGCAATCAATTAGGATAGAAAATGCCCTTGATTATATCTCGGTAGCTGCATTAGCAAAATTAAGCTTGTTCAAGGGTCCAATATCACCTTACATTATTGGCGGTCCACAAATGAATTTTATTGCCGGGAAAAATGCGATTGATGGGTTTAGGGAAATATATGAAGATTTTAATAGCGGCGTGCTTGGTATATCAGTGGGTGCCGGTTTAGAATTAAGCATTGCACCCGTAAATGTTATTTTAGAATATCGATATGAAAAAGATTTAACTAATAGTGCCTCTCAGGATACTTTAGAAATCTTTAATTTTTCTCATGTACTAATGTTTGGTATTGTATTGTTCTGATGAATAAATTACATGTTATTTAGTTACTCCATAAGTGCGGAATAAATAAGTACAATGAATTTCTTATTTAGATCGTTAAATAGACTTGGAAATTTTTGTAAAACTAATTGGGCAGAAATTTTTTTAACTGGATCATTAAAATAAGAAGATGAAAAAATACCACTCCAATAATAAGATTCCGGAGAATATGGCAGTAGAGAAGCACCATCTTTAGTGACTACTTCAAATCCGAGTCCGAATTTATTTACACTGCGAGATTTAGCATCATTCATTTGGTTTTGGGTCATTAATTTTATAGTTGAAGGACTTAGGATGCGAACGCCATTAAATTCTCCGCCATTGAGAACCATTTGAAGGAATTTAATATAATCGATTGCAGTAGAAACCAAACCTGCACCACCTGAAAAATATTTTCCATCTTCTTTTACCCAATCTACACTTTGCGTTTTGACATTAATCAATTTGCCTGTGGAGTCTTGGGTTGTAACGGTTAGTAAGCGGTGGGACTTATCTTTAGGTAGATAGAAATAAGTGTCCACCATTCCGAGCGGATCGAAAATTCTTGTTTTTAAAAATTTATCGAGAGGCATCCCCGAAATAATCTCAACAAAATAACCAAGTACATCTATGTTTAATCCATAAGTAAACTGCTCCCCGGGTTGATGCATTAAAGGAGATGAAGCAATTTTAGAAATTTGATCTTTTAATGAATAATTTGGATAACCAATACCTGAAACTACTCCATTTTTTGCGTAAATCGCATTACTAATTGGAGTGCCGATTTGTGCGTAAGCGATTCCTGAGGTATGAGTAAGGAGATGTCTTATTGTTATAGGTTTGTTCGGTTTGACTGTGGTATATGTTGTATCTTCAGCATTAAATTTATCAAGTACTTGAACTTCTTTAAATTCGGGAAGATATTTGGCAATCGGGTCATCGAGCAGAAATTTTCCTTCTTCAAATAAAATCATAACCGCTGTGGATGTAATTGCTTTTGATTGAGAGGCGATTCTGAAAATAGACTCTTTTTGCATCGCATTTTGTTTCTCGGCATCACTATATCCAAAAGCTTTGTAATAAACGATCTTTCCATCTTTCACGATTAATGCTTCGGCACCAGGAAGAATTTCTCTTGATATATAGTCATTAAATAAGTCATCAAGTCTTGATAGTCGTTCGGTAGAGAAACCCACTGATTCGGGGGACGCTTCTTTTAACTGAGCTTCGGTGTCTAATGAAAATACGAATTGAAGGGTAAAGACTAAAACTAGTAGACTAAAATTTTTTTTATTCATAATTGCCCTCTTTAGAGATAAGAGAAAAATTTTTCTTGTTAAATATATATAAAATTTGCAAAATTTTGTTCTCGGAGTTTTTTATCAAAATGATAAAGTATTATTAGAAGTATAACTTAATCATTCTTATAAGTAATAGAGAAATAGTCCATTATTTATGGGAATGGCTCAGTTGCTCGATTTTAGGAAGATAATAATGATTATTAATTTCGGGATTTTTGGCTTAATTTTTGAGCATACACAAAGTGTAACTACTAAATAGTTGAGAAAAGATGAAACTAAGAATACTTATTTATGTTTTTTTCGTATCGATAATAATAAATGCACAGCAAAGGATTGATTATAATGGTCAACAGGTTTTTCTAAGCGGCAGCAATGTAGCATGGGTAAATTTTGCTGCCGATATCGGACCAGGGAATACTAATCTTGCAAAGTTCAAAACGTACTTTAGTAATATATCTAAAGCTGGTGGCAATGCGATTCGTTTCTGGCTTCATACAACGGGACAAAAAACGCCACAATTTGATTCGCAAGGGTTTGTAGTAGGACCGGGCGATGGAAGCATCGATGACTTAAAAGCAATTTTAGATGCTGCTTATGAAAATAATGTAGGGATGATTTTATCTCTATGGTCATTTGATATGATGCGTTCATCAATTGGTTCTTTTTATCTTGATAGAAACAGAAAATTATTGAATGATACTGCATATACGAATTCTTATATAAGAAACTCATTAATTCCTATGGTACGAGCAGTAAAAGATCACCCGGCACTAATTTCGTGGGAGCTTTTTAACGAACCGGAAGGAATGAGCGTAGAATTTGGCTGGAAAGATATTACGACTGCCGATATTCCGATGAGTTCGATTCAGCGGTTTATTAATCTTGTTACGGGCGCAATTCACCGTGAAGCACCGCTAAATAAGGTAACAAATGGTTCTTGGGCTTTCTTAGCATCTACCGATCAAAATAATATGGCAAAAATTAGTAATGATTATTTGATCGAAAATCTTTTCTCATCTGAAAAAGAAACTATCACAAAACATTTTAATGAAAAATATAATACCAATTTGACATTCGATGAGGTGTTAGAAAATTTTCATTATCAGATTCAGGCAAATGTGAATTACTATCGTGATGATAGATTAATAGCGGCGGGCGGCGACCCTCTCGGCACTCTCGATTTCTATCAAGTACATTATTATGATTGGGCAGGGCAGTCTCTTTCTCCATTTCATTACAACGTAGATCATTGGCAGTTGGATAAGAAACTTGTTATAGGTGAATTTTACGTTACAAATACTTTCGGAATTTCATATAAAGATTTATATAAAAATTTGATAGAGAAAGGGTATGCCGGAGCTTTAGATTGGGGTTGGGATAATGTTAGTTATGCATCGAAAGCCGCCGAGAATATGGAATATCTATTAGAAAATTATCCTTATGATGTAGTTCTTAATCCGGTTTCGGGAACCATCTATTCCTTTAAGGCAGATAAAGCAGTTGTAGAAAAAGGCGATACAGTAAAAGTAACTTGGAAGACCGCGGAGAATAGTAATACTTTATTGAATAATACTCCGGTGAATTATTTCGGTGAAGAGAAATTTATTATTTCTGGAGAAATTGATTTTGCTTTAAGAACAGGTGGAACCGCACCTGCAGAGCGTAAAATAAATATGACAGTTTTACCTATCGGAAAGATTATTTCAGCATCAATTAATACTGCGGTTGTGGATTCAGGTGGAAGTGTAATATTAACATATCAGGCAACTCGCGGTTCGCATGTTACTTTAAATGGAGAAGCAATACCGATATCAAGTACTCTTTTGCTATATCCTGATAAAAATCCGACTGACTACTTATTAAAATCGGTTGGAGAGATTACCGATTCTACTTTATTTAAGGTATTCATAATTCCACAAAGTGAAATTAATAGGGCATTGAATGCAGTGGTTGCAAGTTCATCTAACGAAGAAAATAATGGACATGAAAAGCCTGAATATGCAATAGATGGGAATCCATTTACTACATGGTTTAGTGGGAGTCCTACTCTTCAGTGGTATGAAATGGATTTGGGAGATAATTTCTTAATTGAAAAGATTAATATTTTTTGGGATAGATCGCCTGCACAGAATTACAGAATTGCAATCGGATATGAAAAAACCACTTATAAACTTGCCAAACAAATAACTGCTGGTACAGGCGGGTATGAAGAGCATACAAATCTTGTAAATAATAAAGGACGTTATTTAAAATTATTATTGGATAAAAAGGCTAATAGCAACCTTGGATACAGTATTAATGAGATAGAGGTTTATGGGTCGCGCTTAACTGATATTGCAAAAAATGAGTATGAGATGCCGAATGATTTTAAGTTGATGCAGAACTACCCAAATCCATTTAATCCTACTACTACAATTACTTATCAAATACCGGAAGCAGGTAAAATAAAATTAGAGGTATTTGATCTATTGGGGAGAAAGGTCGCAACACTTTTTGAAGGCGAGGAATTAAGCGGGTCGTATAGATTAACTTTGGATGCAGCAAAATTGAATTTAAATAGCGGGGTTTATTTTTATCAATTAACTTCAGGTAAAAATGCTCAGACGAAAAAAATGATTTTATTAAAGTAATTTTTAGAACAAAATAGAGTGAGCACAATAATTAATGTCAAAAAAAATATTTTTCACTTTCATTATAGTAATGAGTTTACAATTGACAAATGAGATAATGAATGCACAGAACATAATTACACCTGATAATCCAAACATACAATATTATGGAAGATGGGATTTCTCTGACCCGACTGCACCTGCATATTCATGGCCCGGAGTTTATCTATATGCAGAATTTGAAGGTACGAGCATTGGAATTAGAACGGCAGATAATTTTAATTACTTTAATATTTATATCGATGGAGAGCTTAAAGGAATTTTTCATGGCAATAAAACGGGTATAACAAACTACAAACTATTCGATGGTCTTGCAGATGGTCAACATTCAATCAAGTTATTAAAGAGAAATGAAACATGGACTAAGTTTTCTTATAATGGATTACTATTAGATGAAGGTAAAAATCTATTACCACCATCAGAAAGACCAATACGAAAAATAGAATTTATAGGAGACTCATATACGAGTGCTTCGGGTAATGAATACGCATATCAAGATACTCCACCCGATGTAGAAAAATATACCAACGTGGCAGAAGGATTTGGACCAATTACAGCTGATCATTTTGGTGCTCAATATATGATGTCGAGCATTTCGGGATTCGGAATGGTACTTGATTGGGAGGGGAATAAAGTAAATTCTATTCCTCGTGTTTATGATAGAGCATTGAATGTATCAGAATATCCGAAATGGGATTTTACAAAATGGATTCCAAATCTTGTAGTTATTGGACTTGGATTGAATGACTATTCAGGATTCGGGGGTTGGAACGGATATATTGCAGAAGAAAACAGGGATCTATATAAATCAGAATATCATAAATTTATTGCCAGGTTGTTGGATATTTACCCGGGAGTGAAAATACTCGCTGTAGCTGCACATGTTACATGGGTTCAGGACGCAGTTAAAGAGATTGTTAATGAAGAAAACGAGCTCGGTAATAAAAATGTTTTTTATACTGATTACCCTTACTACACAGGCGGTTATGTAAATAACGGACATCCGACAGTAGAGACTCATCATAAAATAGCCGAGCGATTAATTTCTGCAATAGATGAAATTGATGCTTGGCAGCCATACGCAGATACTATTGCTCCAAGGATAACAAAAATGCCATCCTCTGATTTCAAAGTTTATGATAAATCTTATGAACTAAAAATTGAAACAGATACTTATGCTACACTTAGGTACAGCACATCAGATAAACCATATACCGAAATGGAAAATCTCTTTACAACAACAGGCAAAAGAGAGCATAAAACAGATATCAATTGCGATCATGGAAAAGAATATACTTTCTATGTTAGAGGGATTGATACTTATGGAAATACTATGGATTCCTCTGAGATAGTTAAATTTAGTGTAGATACTACTAAAGTGGAACTCAATTGGAAATCGCTTGAATATAATGAACAAGATTGGAAAAAAGGACTAACACCAATTGGAAGCAATGCAACAGGAAGTGTAACTCTGATAGAAAAAGTTATAACCGGATATTTCCGTAAGAAAGTATTTATAGAAAATGTCTCATCAATTGTTGGCGTTGGGATATTAATTAAAGCAAGTGATGGTGCAATAGTCTATCTAAATGGTAATGAGATTCAGAGAATTAATTTCTCCTCTGATAAAGAAGCTATTTATACCGAAATGGCTGATGCTGCTAAAACAATTAATCAGATGATTGTACTTAATAGTACAAATGGTTTAAAATATTTGAAAGCAGGTGAAAACATAATCGCAGTGGAAATTCATAGGAGTAGTACCAATGAATTTATCACTTTCGATTCAAGAATGTATGACAGCAATAATAAACAATATTATAAGCTGGGTGATGAATGGACTTACAGTGATAATGGGGATATTCCTGCTGAACAAATAGGAGATAAAACGACAGATATAAAGGAAGATAAACCTTTGCAAAGGAGCTATGAATTAAAACCAAATTATCCCAACCCATTTAATCCGGAAACTACAATAGAATATAGAATAGCAAAAGCATCTTTAGTAGCTGTAAAAGTTTTTGATATACTTGGGCAGGAAGTGGTTTCTCTTGTAAATGAAATTAAGGGTGCCGGCAACCATAGTGTAAAGTTTGATGCCGGAAAACTTCAATTAAATAGTGGTGTGTATTTTTGCAGGTTAAATTCAGGCAGCTATTCTGCTATTCAGAAAATGTTATATCTAAAATAAAATATATAGAGAAATTTATGAGAAAAATTCTATTAATAGTATTGATAATTATTGGGTTTGGTTTTCAAGGGTGCGCCTCGTTTTTCGGAGGGGAACCGAATTTTGTAAAAGTTAAAGACACAAAATTTATGATTGGACAAAAGCCATATTATTTTGTAGGAACTAATTATTGGTATGGGTTTTATATCGGTTCTCCGGGTGAAACAGGAGATAGAGAAAGATTAATAAGAGAATTAGATCAATTAAAAGAGAATGGAATTACGAATCTTAGAATACTCGGAGCTTCAGAAGAATTCTATTTAAAGGCGGCTGTTGACCCACCGATTCAAAGTAAACCAGGGGTCTATAATGAAGACTTATTAGTGGGACTCGATTATTTCCTTTCAGAAATGGGCAAGAGAGATATGAGAGCCGTTGTCTATCTGAATAATTATTGGGAATGGTCGGGTGGATTTGCTGTTTATAATAGATGGGTAGATTCGAGCAAAGCAATTGATCCCAATGACCCTAGACAGGGGTGGGGTGCATATATGGATTATTCTGCAACTTTCTACAGAAATGAGAAAGCCAATAAAATCTTCCAAGATTATATTTTTATGCTGCTTACACGAGTCAATACAGTTACGGGTAAACGTTACATTGATGATCCTACGATAATGTCTTGGCAATTAGCAAATGAACCGCGTCCCGGCGCTAATGATGCATCATTAGAGTATATTGAATATTTTCATAAATGGATTGATGAAACTGCAAAGTACATTCATTCAATTGATATGAATCATCTGGTATCGACAGGTAATGAAGGATTTGCTGGATGCATACAAAATGAGGATGTTTTTCTAACTTCTCATTCTTTTCCATCAATTGATTATTTGACTATGCATTTATGGGTAAAAAATTGGAGTTGGTATAAAGCCGACAATGCAGAAGCAACTTATCCAATAGCTGAAAAGAATGCTGTTGATTATGTAAATAAACATATCGGTTATGCAAGACAGTTGAATAAACCGATTACAATGGAAGAATTTGGAATCGGAAGAGATTTAGAATCGTGCGATCCAAAGTCTTCGACTGTTTATCGCGATAAATATTTCACGAAAATTTTTGAATTAGTTTATGATAGTGCGAAAACTGGGGCGCCGATTGCCGGGACAAATTTTTGGGGATGGGGCGGCGAAGCAGCAAGCCCAAATAACGATAATATCTGGCGAAAAGGTGATCCATTTATGGGCGATCCACCACAAGAACCACAAGGTCTTAATTCTGTATTAAGTACAGATACCTCTACACTAAAAATAATTTTAGAGTATAGCGATAAGATGAAAAGCATAGGTAAATAGTTAAAGGTTATTTTTATGATTCAAATAGAAATGTTGTTTATTAGAATGCGAAAAGTGTTTATAATAGTTCTTGCTATATTTTTAATGATTGGTTGTTCGGCAACAAATAATAAAGTAATTGAGAAGGAGAAAGTGACTAATAGTTTATTAGCTGATAAGAATGCTACTCAGGAGACTGTGAATTTATTCAGTAACATTAAGATTATTGCCGAGAAGAATGTAATTTTTGGTCATCATGATGCCACTAATTATGGAGTAGGATGGCGAAGTGATAATACTTTAAGATCAGACGTAAAAGAAATTACAAATTCATATCCCGGATTATATGGATGGGATTTTGGATTCTTAATCGGTGATGATAATAAGGATACAGTAAAAGCAAGAATGAACCGCTTAGTAACCGAAGCATTTGAAAGAGGGGGAGTAAATACTTTCTGTTGGCATTATAATAATCCTGTTACAGATAAATCATTTTATGATGTTAATCGTGTTGTGGAAAAGATTTTACCGGGTGGAGGATATTATTTAAAGTATCTGCGTGATCTTGATAAGATTGCCGATTTTGCAAATAATCTTAAAGATGCAGCCGGAATAGCAGTACCGATTATATTCAGACCATATCATGAATTTGACGGAGATTGGTTTTGGTGGGGTGCTCCATTTTGTACGAAAGAAGAATTTAAAAAACTTTGGATAACTACGGTAGAATACCTTCGAGATAAAAAAGGAGTAAGAAATTTCCTTTATGCTTTTTCTCCTGATAGGAATTTTAATAACGAAGAAGAATTTTTAGAACGTTACCCCGGAGATGAGTATGTAGATGTAATTGGGATGGATAACTATTGGGATTTCAGTCCGGAAGGTGCCGGACTCAAAGGTGTAACTAAGAAATTGGAAATATTAACAAGAATAGCTGAAGCTAAAAACAAAATTGCCGCAATGACAGAAACAGGTCTCGAAGGAGTTGTTAATCCAAAATGGTTTACTGAGCGATTATTCAAATCTATTGATGTAGATTCAGTAAAAATTGCCTATGTAATGGTCTGGAGAAATAATGATCAAAAACATCATTATGCTCCATATAAAGGGCATCCAGCCACTGATGATTTTATTCAGTTTCGTTTGAATCAGAAAATTTTATTTGAAGATGACCTTCCGAATTTATATTCCAAAAAATTAGATGAAACAGATTTGCAATTATTAGAAACGAACAAAAGAATTAAATTTATTAAAGCAATTGGTATCAAACCGCTGGTACCATAAGGAGCATAAAATGAAAATGAAATACTTGATGTTTTTTCTACTTGGAATAGTTAGTTTAATATATAGCAAAGGAGAGGATAAAACATCCGTGAAAAAGACTGAAATTAATTCGGGTTGGCAATTTAAGCAATCGGACAAAGATGAATGGCTCCCTGCCACAGTGCCGGGAACCGTACATACCGATTTGCTTAACAATAAATTAATACCCGATCCATTTTATAGAAATAATGAAAAAGAACTTCAATGGATCGATAAAAAAGATTGGGAATATCGGACTAATCTTAAAATCGATGAGAAAACTTTATCAATGCAAAATGTAGAATTAATTTTTAATGGTCTTGATACTTATACTGATATTTATGTAAACGGAGAAAAATTATTAACAACTGACAATATGTTCAGAGAATGGAATTTAGATGTCAAAAAATATTTGAAAGTTGGTGATAATGAGTTGAAGATATATTTCCACTCACCTGTAAAGATTGACGTTCCAAAGATTGCAGCAATGGGTTATCAACTTCCGGCAATAAATGATCAAAGTGAAAATGGTGAATTAGGGGATA
>JBAYVI010000020.1:0-32066 GCA_041674625.1 Melioribacteraceae bacterium
ATGATTTAGCTTTTCTCTTTGTAGATAAACTTCTTGGCGGCAGCGGTATGGGTTCCAAGCAAGTAAAAGTAATTACTCCTATCGAACAGAAAGTTCTTCGTGTTATCGTTGATAGGATTATGTATGATCTTAAAAAATCATGGCAGACTATCGATACAATGGATTTTGTTCTAGAAAGATTTGAACAGGATATAGATTTCGCTCAGATAACTTCTCAAAGTGAATCTGTATTATTAATCTCTTTTGAATTAATGATTGGCGAACAATCATTTTTAATAAATTTGTGTTTTGCCACTTTTGCATTTGATAATATACTTGCAAAAATGACTTCACAGAAACTTTCTTCAATAAGAGCAACAAAATATTATGGGATAACTTCTAAAGAAGTTGTAACCAATCACTTAGTAAATACAAAAATTCCAATACAAGTAGAATTTGGTAATAGTTCACTTTCAGTAAATGAATTAATGAATTTAGAGAAAGGTGATATTATCATGCTTAATACAAAAGTAGATGACGACCACAAAATTAGAACCGGCAGCCGCCTTTTATTTACCGGCAGATATGGTTCAATGAATAATCACAAAGCAATAAAAATAACAGATAGAATTTTAGACGAAAAACAATCACTCTGAGGATAATATGAGCGAACAAGATGAATTATTAAATAACTATGAAGACCAGCCTATTGGAGGTTCTTTGGCGCAATTTGAAGAATTTGACGAGTCAACGAGGACTTCCGGTAATGGGAATGATAAACTAAGT
This sequence comes from Melioribacteraceae bacterium, assembly GCA_041674625.1. GTDB lineage: Bacteria > Bacteroidota > Ignavibacteria > Ignavibacteriales > Melioribacteraceae > BRH-c32. Next base: position 766 of record JBAYVI010000020.1, read on the forward strand.
TTCCTTAAAGATCTTCAGATGAATATTTATATTGAACTCGGCAGAACTCAAATGCAAATTAAGGATATCCTTGAATTAGAGCGTGGCTATGTAATTGAGCTTGATAAATTAGCAAGTGAACCGGTAGATGTTTTTGTTAATAATAAAAAAATTGCTGAGGGCGAAGTAGTTGTTATCGATAAACATTTCGGAATACGCATTACAAGTCTCGTTGATCCCGCACAAAGATTAAAGGATATTAATTAATTATGTCAATTTGGGAAATTATATCGGGAATGCTTCCACTAATTCTTTTAATAGCACTTCTATTCGGTGCATTAATCTTAGTAAAAAGGTACTCTTTTTCAATGAATGGAAAGAAATCTAAATTATTAAAAATAGAAGTAGTGAATAATCAATTAATTCTTCCTAAAAAATATTTAAGTGTTGTAAAAGTAGAAGATAAAATATTACTTCTTGGTGTTAGTGAAAACAATATTACTCTTTTAAAAGAATATGAATATAATGAAAATATGGAGATAGATAATAATTTAATAAATGATAAGGGGTCTTTTGTCGATATACTCAAACAGAATTTGGGTATGAAATGAAAAAGTTTTTTTTATTTGCATCAGTTATTTTAATATTTTTTGTTACTGCTGAACCAAGTTTTGCACAAGCAACAAAAGGAAGTACTACTCTTCCTTTTCCTAAGATCGATTTAAGTGTAGGAACTGCCCAAAATGGGGAGGATGTATCTACCACACTTCAAATTTTACTTTTAATGACAATTCTATCATTAGCTCCATCAATAGTAATAATGACAACTGCATATTTAAGAATAATAATTGTATTTCACTTCTTAAAAACCGCATTAGGTACTCAGCAGATGCCACCGGCGCAGATACTTGCCGGCATTGCCCTTTTTATTACATTTTTTATTATGTCTCCTACATGGAATAAAGTAAATGATATTGCCCTTAAACCACTAATGGATAATAAAATGAGCGTAACGGAAGCTTATGATAAAGGGATAGAACCGATACGCGAATTTATGTTTAAGAATGTACGTGATGAAGATTTAGAACTTTTTCTCGGGCTTTCTAAATTAGATAAGCCTGCTAATCGTAATGAAGTATCTACCTTAGTTCTTGTACCGGCATTTGTACTTAGCGAATTGAGAGCAGGTTTTATAATCGGATTTTTTATGTTCGTTCCTTTTGTAATGGTAGATATGATAGTCTCCAGTATATTGATGTCGATGGGTATGATGATGATGCCTCCGATGATGATCTCGCTCCCATTCAAAATCTTATTATTCATCCTTGTTGATGGATGGAATTTAATTATTGGTTCTCTAGTAAGGAGTTTTTCTTAAAATGACAGAAGAATTGATTGTTGAAATATTAAAAGATGCTTTTTATACATCATTTATAATTTTATTACCATTATTGGGTGTTGCTTTAGTTGTGGGTATTTTTATTTCCATTTTCCAGGCAGCCACTTCGATTCAGGAAATGACACTTACCTTCGTTCCCAAATTAATAGCAACGATTTTAGTATTTATTCTTTTACTCCCATGGATCATCGATAAAATGGTTGGTCTTACAACAAGAATGTTTACAATGTTCTTAACAGTATTAAAATGACCGGCATATTAATAAATGATTTTATTATAGTTATATTAATATTTACACGAATTATCGGGGTATTTTCGACTGCCCCGATTTTTGGTAATAGAGCCATTCCAATATTTGCCAAAATCGGACTTTCAATAGTAATTAGTTATATTGTATTTCTTACCATAGACACAAGTAAGATTGTAGTTGACCAAAATTTTTTAGCAATAGTAATGTTTGGAGCTAAGGAATTACTTACCGGAATTATAATGGGATTCATTATAAATTTTGTGTTCTGGGGTATTTCATTCGCAGGATTTTTGATCGGTTTTGATATGGGTCTTATGATGTCTGAAGTCATGAATCCATTAGACGATACTCAAGGCAACGTAATTGGTGAAATTCTTTTTTATGCAGCAATTATGATATTCTTTATTATTAATGGGCATCATTATATAATTACTGGAGTAGTTTCCTCATTTGCTGTCATACCAATTGGGAAATACACTATTACTGAACCGGTATTGAATTTACTTATAAGATATTCATTTATGGTATTTACAGTAGCAGTCAAGATAGCCTCACCTATTATGGTGTCTTTTTTCTTAGTACATCTTGCCGAAGGAATAATTGCAAAAGTAATCCCAAATATTCAAGTTTTCTTCGTTACACAGCCAATAAAAATTGGTTTGGGAATAGTGGTAATTATTGCAGTCATTCCATTTTATGTAATTGTTATTAAATATTTGTTGCAGGGATATGAATATCAGTTGCTTGAACTAATAAGAGCAATGGGTGCATAATGGCAGATAATGGTGGACAAGAAAAGACCGAGCAAGCCACCGGTAAGAAACTCTCCGATGCGCGTGAAAAAGGACAGGTTGCTAAAAGTGCTGAAATCAATTCTCTTGCTGTTTTTGGAACCGGTTTAATTATCTTATTTATTACTAAAAGCTTTATTGCAAGTGAAATAGGCGATTTCACATCAGAATTATTGAAATCAATTGCTCAAATGAAGATGACACAAAATATCGTGCAAACTTATTTTTTGAAATGGACGATAGTTTTCTTTACACTTCTTGCTCCAATCTTTGGTGGTGTATTTGTCGCAGCATTGGCAAGTAACATTGCACAGTTTGGGTTTAAATTTACTCCAAAAGTCTTTGAGTTTAAACTCGATAAATTCAATCCTGTCGCTGGCATTAAAAGGTTATTCTTTTCTACTAATTCACTTGTTGAACTTGGAAAATCACTTGTAAAACTATTTGTAATAGGGCTTTTTACCTATTTTATTATCTCTAAGCTGATTGAAGACAGTGTTGCTTTAGTAAATTTGAATCTTTATGACACTGTGTCTTTTATGTTGGACTCTGCTTTTGCATTAGTTTGGAAAATTGTTCTTTGCTTTACGGCAATTGCATCTGTAGATTTCTTATTTCAAAAATTTAAGTTTAAGAAAGATATGATGATGACTAAAGAAGAGACAAAAGAGGAGAATAAACAGCAGGAGGGAGATCCACACGTTAAATCACAGATAAGAAAAAAGATGATTTTAGCTGCAAGAAGCAGAATGATGCAAGATATTCCTACCGCAGATGTAATAATTACAAACCCAACTCACGTTGCCGTAGCACTTAAATATGACCTTCAAAAGGATGCTGCTCCTAAGGTTGTAGCCAAGGGATTAGATGAATTAGCACAGAGAATTAAAAAGTTAGGTGTGGATAATAATGTACCATTGCACGAAGATGTACAGTTAGCGCGTGCTTTATATAAAACATGCGAAATTGGGGACTTTATTCCTGCAAAATTATTCAAAGCTGTGGCACAAATTTTGGCGTATATATTCCAATTAAAGAAAACGAAAAAGAGAAGAAGCATAATATAACTTGAAAATATTCGGTAAAAATAGCGATGTGCTTTTAGCATTTGGATTAATCTTTATGCTTGGACTTCTTCTTATTCCCCTCCCGGCATTCATGCTCGATTTTCTATTATCCATTAATATTACTTTAGCAGTTTTAGTTTTAGTTGTTTCGCTTTATATTCAAAGTCCTTTGGATATCTCTGTATTTCCCGGATTATTGTTAGTAACTACATTATTTCGTTTAGGATTAAATATTAGTTCTACACGATTAATCTTAATAGATGGTTATGCGGGGCAAGTGATCGAATCTTTCGGATCATTTGTCGTTGGGGGTAATTATGTAGTAGGTTTTGTAATATTTATTATTCTTGTAGTAATTCAGTTTATTGTTATTGTAAAAGGATCCGGAAGAATTTCGGAAGTAGCAGCTCGATTTACATTAGATGCTATGCCCGGAAAACAGATGGCTATTGATGCGGATTTAAATACAGGATTAATTACTGAATCTGATGCAAGAAAGAGAAGAGATATAATTTCCCGTGAAGCAGAATTTTATGGTGCAATGGATGGAGCGAGCAAGTTCGTAAAAGGAGATGCAGTAGCAGGTTTGGTAATTAATGGTATCAATATTATTGGCGGGTTTATTATAGGAATTATGCAGAGAGGAATGAGCTTTTCGGATGCTCTGCAAAGTTATACAATCCTAACGATTGGCGATGGTTTAGTTTCACAGGTGCCTGCTCTTATTATTGCAACCGCAGCTGGTTTTGTTGTAACAAGGAGTGCCGCAGGCACAGCCCTTGATTATCAAATGAAAACACAGCTATTTTCTAATCCGAGAGTTCTTGGAACTGTAGCAGGGGCAATATTTCTTTTTGCATTAATTCCGGGTATGCCAACTATTCCGTTTTTAATTATAAGTATTACACTTGGTGTCTCGTCTTATGTTTCTAAAAAGGATAGTAAGACAGAAGCTGAAGCTGCTGCAAAGAAAGATGAAGAATCGGTCGAAGCAGAACCTGCCGAGGAGAAGGTAGAACAATATCTTCAAGTAGATCCTATCGAAGTAGAGATCGGTTATGGATTAATTAGTTTGGTGGATGAAAAACAGGGTGGTACTTTATTCCAAAAAATATCTTCTACAAGGAAGATGATCGCATTAGATTTTGGAGTTCTTATCCCCCCGGTTAGAGTAAGAGATAATTTACAGTTATCTCCGAATGAATATATAATTAAAATCAAAGGAACTTTAGTTGCTAATTTTGAAATATATCCAGACCGCTATTTAGCAATGAATCCGGGAATGATAGATGAACAAGTCCCGGGGATACCTACAACCGACCCGGCATTTAATCTTCAAAGCTATTGGATTAATCACGAGGATAAGGAGCGGGCTGAATTATTGGGTTATACTGTAGTTGATTCTATTTCGGTTTTAGCGACTCATTTACAGGAAGCATTAAAAAAGAATTTTGATAGGATAATGTCCCGTCAAGAAGTAAAGCAATTACTCGAAAACTTAAAGAAAGAATATCCGGCAGTTGTTGATGATATTAATCCTGACGTACTCAATCTCGGAACAATTCAGAAAGTTCTGCAATCATTGCTAAAAGAAGGTATCCCAATCAAAGACTTAGTAAGGATTTTGGAGGCATTAATTGATTATTCGAAGACAACAAAAAATATTGATGTACTTACAGAATATGTAAGACATTCAATTGGGGATACAATAGCTAATCTTTATAAAGACCAGAACGGAATTATTCATGCTCTGGCTATTGGAGATCAATTAGAAGGAATGATTACAAGGTCGCTTCAATCGCAAAAAGATAGCGTAGTAACTTTAGGGCTTAGTCCCCAGGTATTACGTGGATTAAATCAGCGATTAGTAAGTGAATTAGAAAAAATATTTAAATTAGGTTACCAGCCGATATTAATTACTTCGGCAGCAATTAGACCCTATTTCTATCGATTAATAAATACAAGTTTTCCGGAATTAATAATGCTCTCGTATAGTGAGCTTCCTGCTAATGTAGAAATAGAATTTATTGGAAAGTTAGAGGTTGATAATGCAGATTAAAAAATTTACTGCCCCGACATTGAAAGAAGCTACCGAAATGATGAAAGAAGAATTAGGTGGTGATGCGATTATACTTGGCACTCGTGTAATTGAAGGTGATAGAAAATTCAATGCTAAGAAAATGTTTGAAATTACTGCAGGAGCAGATGAAATTATCAAAAAAATTTCTGTAAAAAATAGTGAATCGAAAAAAGAAGAAAGAAATATTTACGAGAAAGAAGTAGATGATATAAATAAGAAAATTTTCAATTCATCAAATAGGTCGGCTAATTCAGAGCGTGAATCGAACGAAACAGAATCTAAGGTAGAACATTACTTTAAAAGTGAAAAATTAGATAAGAAAATTAAGGAATATTCTGAGCTTCTTTTAGAAAGAGATATTCAAAAACCTATAGTAAAAGAGATAGTAAAACATTTAGATAATTATTCGGGTTTAGTGGAAGAAAAAAACCTTGAATCGTATTTACTTTCCAGCTTATCTTCAATGGTAACTACAAAAGAATTTAAGGTGAAAAAAGGTAAGACTGTCAAAATAGCCCTTGTAGGTCCTACCGGTGTAGGCAAAACAACATGTATAGCTAAACTTGCTGTAATCTCTAAAATCATTCATAAACTTAAAGTCGGTTTAATTACAATAGATACGTTTAGGCTTGGGGCAATAGACCAGCTAAGGATATTTTCCGAGATCAGCGATATTGAGATGGCTGCAGCTTATGAACCTGAGGATATGAAAAAACTGCTAAAGAAATTCAGCGATAAAGATATAGTTTTTATTGATACAGTTGGCAGAAGTCAAAGAAACTCAGATAACCTAAGTAAAATAAAAGAATATTTGGATGTAGCTAATGTTGATGATGTAATGTTAGTTGTAAGTGCAGCTACTGCCCAACGGACATTAAATGACATCTCGACTAAATTCAAGCTTTTTAATTATAAGTCAGTAATTTTTACAAAAGCCGATGAGGCAGCCTCTTATGGTCCAATTCTAAATCTATCATATAACTTTAATACACCAGTTACATTTATAACAAACGGGCAAGTAATACCTGATGATATTCTTGCAGTAAGCAGTGAATATATTGCAAACCTAATATTTTCGGGGAAATTATATTAAATGGATAGCCAAGCTACCAGACTAATAGAATTATTTAATCTAAAAAAGAGGGATTTAGCCGCTCGATCTGCAAAAATTGTTTCAATTATTTCCGGCAAAGGGGGCACTGGGAAATCGTTTTTTGCACTTAATTTTGCATTCCAATTAGCAAAAAGAAAAAAAAAGATTCTTTTAATCGATTTTGACTATAATTTTGCAAATCTGCACCTATTTTTGAATAAAACTGTAACAAATCCGCTCTCTGATTTTTTTATGGATAAGTCCTCTCTTAATGATTTAATTGTTGATTATACGGAAAATATGGATATAATATATGGCGATTCAGGTTTTGATAACAATGTCCAAATTAATGAAGAGAAAATAGAGCGTGCATTTTTCAATTTGGAAAAGTTGTCTAATAATTATGACTATATAATACTTGATAGTGCTGCAGGTGGAAATGAATTGACTTTAAGGCAGATTTCATATTCTGATTATAATATAATAGTTACATTGCCGGAGCCGACATCCATTATGGATGCTTATGTGATGCTAAAGTATTGTGCAACAAATGACTTAAAGCCAATTAATAGTGTGATTATAAATAAATGTGATAACAAAGAGGAAGGAAAAACGGCATTTAGTAACCTTAACTCTGCTGTAACACATTTTTTATCAATAAATGTAAAATTATTAGGGTTTGCATCTAATTCTAATTTAGTTCCCAAATCAATCAAATCTCAGGAATTGCTTTCAAAAACCGGACCTACAACTCAAATAATATCTGAAATATCAGAAATAGCCGAAAGATTCATTAAATTCAGTCATTTGGCTAATAATAACCAAAGACTTATATCTAATCTAAGTTAATAACCCCCAAAACAGCTAAAACACGCCAAAAAGAGCATTTTTTGCTCTGGTATAATGTTTGTTTAATTATCAGAAAAAAGGAGAGATAATGAACAAAATAATATTTCAATTCGGGTTACTCGTGTTCTTCTTTTCCATTATTTATTTTACTCAGAAAGGGGAATCCCTTCAGCAGATCGTTCTTAATTCATTTGCGATCTTTATTATTCTAACAGTGATGTTAAGTCTATTATCAATAATGCTAATTCGTTCAATAAACAAAAATTCGTTTGAAAAAATAAACAGCTATTCAGAAGATTTAGCGGGAACTCATAAGAATGAATAATTCAAATTTGTGGACATCGTTTAAGGTTAATCCGACATCGGATTTGAAAAAACAGATAATAATGAATTATGTAAACTTAGTACATTATGTAATTCATAAATCTAATTTCAATTACAATGACATATTTGATCGTCGAGATTTTTTCCAATTCGGTATAGAAGGACTAAGCGAAGCAATAGATAGATTTGATCCTGATTTCGGTACTAAATTCGAGACTTATGCAATACAAAGAATCAGAGGCAAAATTTATGATGAACTTAGAAAATATAGTCCAAAATATGAAACAGCATTAGACAGCGATTCAATGACAGTTAATACCACCAAAAGAATATCTCTCAATAAAACAGTCCACGAAGATGATGGAATGCAGGTTTATGAACTTATCTCTGATAATGGTTTAGAACCTGACGATATTTTGGAAAAGAGTGAAACAAAGGCAAAATTAATTGATTTGATTAAGAAATTAAATGAAAGAGACAGAACGATTTTAAGTCTCTATTATTATGAAGAACTAAACTACCAAGATATTTCTAAGTTACTAAATATTACAGTTTCGCGAGTATCGCAGATTCACTCAAAAATAATTAAACAACTAAAAACCAAATTGGCACCATATAATGATTGATGTATCATACGCAGAAACAAAAGGAAAGATTAAACAGCAACTTTCCAATATTGGTAATCTTCCTTCGATTCCGCACATAATTACAGAAGTATCGCAGCTTTTGGATAATGAAAGAACGAGTGCATCTGACTTGTGTAAAGTAATATCCAAAGATCAGTCCATAGCGGCAAAGATACTTGCTGTTGCAAACTCTCCTTTATATGGATTACCAAGAAGAGTAGCTACAATCGATTTTGCTATTGTGATAATTGGATTTGAACATATAAAAAATATACTTCTTGCTCTTTCACTCGTTGAAGCATTCAAAGTTAGAAAAACATCAGATTGGAATCATCGTGATTACTGGCGTCATTCAATATTGACTGCAACAGCGGCAAAAAGAATTGCTGATGATTTAAGATATCCTAAGTCAGGTGAAGTTTTTACAGTTGGGCTATTACATGATTTGGGATTAGTCGTTTTGCAAAAGTATATGAACTTTGATTTCAAGAAAATTATTGAAATTTCTAAAACTGAAGGTATTCCATTATACGAAGCAGAATTTAAAGTTCTTGGTTACACTCACGAACATCTTGCGGAGTTTTTATTAGAGAAATGGAATTTCCCACAATATATAACGGATTCAGTACTGAATCACCATGCACCATCAAAATCAGAAAAAAATCCGGTTCTTTCATCTTTAATCCACCTAGTGGACTATATGACTCAACAGCTAAAAATCGGAGATTTTGTTTGGGATAATGATTACAAATTTGATACAAATATTATTGATATCCTCGGGTTCGGGAATCAAGAATACTTAGATAAATTCATTTACAGCTATGAACCTCTTTTTAATAAGCAAATTGAGACAATAATATAATGGCGACTATGTACACAGCAGCGTTCGATCAAACCCAAAAAAGAGAAAGAACACAATTAATTCTTAAAAGAGTTAGTAACCTTTCTCCTATACCAAAAATTCTCTCTGAAGTCCTTGACCTTTTAAAGGATATTAATACGAGCCCACAGCAATTAGCAAGGGCTATTTCCAGAGATCAAAGTATCGTAGTAAAAATACTTACTATTGCAAACTCTCCTTTTTATGGCTTAGTAAAAAGAGTAGCATCCATTGAATATGCAATTATGATTCTTGGGTTTAATGAAATCAGGAATATAGTAACTGCATTATCGCTTATGGAAGCAATGAAGAACAAAAGTGACCAATATCTTGATCAAAAAGAGTTTTGGACTCATGCATACATTACAGGAGCTCTCGCCAAAAAGCTTGCCGATGATATGGGCATACGTCAGAGTGGCGATTGTTTTGTTGGTGGACTGCTTCATGACCTTGGTATTTCGGTTATCCACAGATATATGCACTCCGATTTTGCTTCGATTTGCGAGAGCGTAAAAATGGGTTCGGAATATAAAGATGCAGAAAATTTATTTCTCGGAATGGACCACCAAGCTATTGGGTATTCACTTCTTAAGAATTGGAATATCCCAGATAATTTCTGTGAGATTGTAAAATATCATCATACTCCAAACTTAGCATATAATACCAAAATATTAAGTTCTGTAATACATCTTGCAGATTATATGACTCAGCAATTAAAATTGGGAAGTTTTTCTTGGGATGCCGGAATGAATCTTCACGAAGAAACAGCTGTTGCACTTCAACTTCTCGATCAAGAAAGTATTGATAAATTTATTGAACAATACAGAGAACCTGTAAAACAACAGTTAGAAACAATAAGGCACTTAAGTTGAGACTAATTAAAGAAAATACTTCTAAGTATGCTTCTTATACACAATCGCTCCAATATTATACAAAGGGGAGCGATTCTGGAGATTTAAGAGTAATTACTTTTGATCAGTTTAAGACAAAGAATAATCTTTTTGAAAAATATGAACTTTATTTTGAAAATATTGTATCGTTTCAGAAAGAGGTACTCAGATCGAAATCAATTATTGAGATTAATTCTCTTTTAGCGACATATATAACAAAGATTCTTGGAGCAAACGAAGCTGAATTATTTTTGTTGGATGAAGGGAATCAGAATATTATTCCGGCATCTTCCAAATGTACTCCACACCATAAAGGGTTGGTTCAAAAAACTTTTACAGGTGGAATGTTGGATTGGATTTTTGAAACCGGAAAGCCAACTTTGATTCCGGATCTAAAAACTGTTACTAAAAATGGAACTAAATTATTTCAAGTAATATTTCCAATTCAAAGCAAATATTTCAAAGGTATTTTATCAATTTTAGACAGTTCACTTAAATATTCAGATAATTCGTTTGAATGTAATTCTATTCAGATGGCACTTGGAATGATTATTCCAACTTTAGGTTCATTGCAACAAAGAAAAACTATCGAGACTTTGTACAACGATTTACACATCTATCAATCGAAGCTAAATAACAATTTCCGTTTATATGCTGCTGGTGAATATGCCGATGGAATTACAAAAGAAATGCTTGATTCACTTCAGATTATTCTAAGTAGCATCGAATTAATTGAAAATGAATATAGCGAAGTAGATCCGGAAATTATTGATCAGGTAAAGAAAAGAGTAAAGTACTTAAGTGAAGCATCTCAACGGTTTTTGAAATTTAACGAAGTAAACGAAAACTCTCCAAAAACAAATTTACCAAGTAATATTAATTCTATTACTTCGGAATTTCATTCGGTAATGCTCCCAACATTGAAAGACCATCAGCTTGAATGCGAACTTGATCTTGAAGAGGGAATACCACCAATATTGACAGATTCTAAACAAATTAAACAAGTACTAACAAATATTTTTTCGCTAATTAAAAATCACACTAAACGAGGAAGCGGAATTTATATTCAAACGAAATATTTAAATGATTCAATTCAACTTTCATTTTTTATTACTGAATATTGGAGTGATTTTAACGAAAAAATGGATTATAAATCGAATTTAACAGTAAAAATAATAAATGAATTAATGCAGAAAAGTGAAGGGCGAGCTGATTTTAATTCACTTGAAGAAAATGGTACAAGCATTCGCCTTACATATCCATTAAAAAGGTCATTGAAATTATGAAATTGTTTTTAGCCCTATTTCTAATATCGTGCTCATTGACTGCACAAGTAAATGATAGCAGTTCAACAGTTGCACCAGACTCAATTTCGATAAGTGAAATGGTTCTATCACAAATTACAAATGCTAAAGAGAAAGGGTCTCATTCAAGTATAATTAAGAATATTCCTGCACCTAAGGTTAAAATTCCTAAAGCTGTAACTAAACAGTCTATAAAAAATAATTCAGCATCAGTTTTGGATTCATTTTCTATGGAGATAAAAATATTTGCTTCAGCTTCTATACTAATAATCTTTTTTGTAACAATTAGAAGAATTTTAGGTGGAATAAAGCATCGTTCAGGAAGTAAGCTAAAAAAGAAAATTGGTTTAATGCGAGAAGAAAAATTTTTAGTTATTGCAGATACTAAAAAATCAAAAATTAGAAAGACTCTTAAAACTAAATTGTCTTTAAATAATCTTGATAGCAAGAAGATAAATAAAAAAGCAAAGCAGCTTCAAATTCCACAAGGAGAATTAGTATTAGCTGCTCATTTGAAATATCTTGAATTAAAAAGAATATAGGCAGACAAATGATTAAAGGATTATATACAGTAGCGAGAAGTCTTGATTTTAGAACTAAGAATATAGAATCGATTGCCAATAATCTTGCTAACATAAATACCACAGGATATAAAAGAGAGATTCCATTTTCGGAATACTTGAATGAATCAGGTGGTGTGGACATAAAAAAAATTACGAATATGGAACAGGGAGAAACAATTCTCACATCGAATCCACTTGATCTTATGATAAATGGGGAAGGTTTTTTTACAGTTAAAAACGAAGATGGGTCTTTAGAATTAACGAGAGATGGAAGATTTAAGATTAATGATGAAGGTTTCCTGACCGATGCTGATAATAAAAAAGTAATAGGAAAAAACGGAGAAATAAATCTTGAAGAAACTTTGCTTACAAACGATTCAAATATATTAATTACTGCAGAAGGGGAAATAAGAGTAGGAGATAAGATTATAGATTCACTTTCAATTTCTAAGGTGGATTCTCCAGAAGAATTAATAAGATCAAGTGGATCAAATTTTAAGGCTGAAGATGGTTTAATAACATCATCAAATGAAAATGATTTTAAAATTATTCAAGGCTATATAGAAGAATCCAACTCAAATCCATTAATAGAAATGGAGCAGATGATTTCGGTAAATAAAAGTTTTGAATCAGCGCAAAAAGTTATTAGTACATTGGATAAATCTTTAGAAGATGCAAACCAAATTGGAAAAGTTTAATAAGGGAGATGATTAAATGTCAACAAGAGCATTGAGAACAGCGGCTTCCGGTATGTATGCACAACAGATAAATGTGGAAGTAATTTCGAATAATATTGCCAATATAAACACGACCGGATTCAAAAAAAATAAAGCTGACTTCCAAGATTTAATGTATCAAGAAGTAAATATAAATGCATTATCTTCTTCGACTCCTGGAGTAATCGAGACATCAGCAAATAAAATACAAGTTGGTAATGGCGTTAAACCGGCTGCGACTCAGAAGATATTCAAACAGGGTGATATCACAGCTACCCAAAACCCGTTTGATCTTGCTATTCAAGGGGAAGGGTTTTTTCAAGTTAGAAAGGGAGATGGCACTTTTGCATATACAAGAGATGGTTCATTTAAAACAAATGCTGACGGTAAATTAATTACATCAAGTGGATATTTATTGGACCCGGAAGTTTCTCTTAATAGCGACATCTTATCACTCTCAATTACAAAGGAAGGGCAAGTGGAAGCACTTCAAACAGATGGGACAAGTGTTTCTTTAGGGCAGCTTGAACTAGTTCGTTTTATGAATAATGGTGGATTGATTGCATTAGGGGATAATCTTTATGGTGAAAGTAGTGCATCAGGACAGCCCATTCTTGGCAACCCGGATACTAATGGGTTTGGCTCAATTCAACAAGGTTATCTTGAAGCATCTAATGTAGATGTTGTTGAAGAAATGATTGCAATGATTGCCGCTCAAAGAGCCTATGAAATCAATTCCAAAACTGTTAAGACAGTGGAAGAGATGATGACTATGGCTAATAACCTTAAAAGAGGGTAATTAAAGTGAAACCAATTCTTTTAATTTTGTTCTCTTTTTTGTTCGTTTCTCAAAATACAATTGAAAACGAATTAAAAGATTATTTATTAAAACGATTTAACGATTGCGAAAGATTGGAATTTGAAATTGCGTCGAATATAAAAATGTCTTCAATCGAAGGAATTGATTATAGCAGAGAATATTCAGTAAATAAAAATATTGTTACTATTCCAATTTTACTTAGAAAAAATAAAACTATTTCCAATTCATATTTGTCTGTTAAAATTAAATTATACAAAACTGTTTTAGTGGCAGTAGAAAATATTGATAGAAATGAAATCCTATTTAATAATAATTTTAGAAAAGAATTAAAAGATGTGGCGATAGTAAATGGAACTCCAATAAATGAATTGGATAACAATTCGGGCTTAGTTTCAAAGCTAAATATCAGACAAGGTTCGATACTATTGAGAGAAATGACAGAAGGTGTTCCAGATATAGAGATAAACCAGCATATTATTTTACACGCAGGAAAAAATGGAGTAGATATTTCAGTGGATGTAACTTCACGCGAAAAGGGTTTTGTAGGAGACGTGATTAGAGTAGTAACACCGGAGAATAAAATTCTTAGAGCAAAAATAATTGATAAAAATAATGTTGTAATAGAAGAGTAAATAAAATGAAGAAAATAATTTATATAATGGTTTTAATGAGTGTTTACTTAAACGCACAAGACATGCGTAATAGCTCATTCTATTCTCTATTTTCTGATAATAAGGCAGCAAGAGCCGGAGATGCAGTTACGATAATTGTAATGGAATCTTCACAGGCATCAAACAATGCGGAAACAAATGCAGGTAGGAGTAGTGACCTCGGTATGAACTTTTCTGGTTCCTTGGATAAGACCGAATTACCAACTGCAAAAATGGATATAGGAAGTAGTAACGCTTTTTCAGGTTCTGGTTCAACAAAAACGACCGGTTTAGTAAGAACTAAAATTAGCGCAACAATCGATTCTGTATTAGCAAATGGTAATATGGTAATTAAAGGAAGTAGGAAGATAGTAATTAATGGAGAAGAACAATTAGTCTCTATAAAAGGAGTTGTTCGATATTCTGATATCAGTTCAGATAATTCTGTTTTATCCTATAATATATCAGATGCTGAAATCAGTTTTGAAGGAAGCGGAATTATTGATGATTCGCAGAAACCAGGTTGGATAACTAAATTTTTCCATTGGATATTCTAAAGAAAATAACATGAAAAATATATCAAAATATGGACTATTGATTCTACTTTTAATTAACTCTCTTGTTTTTGGACAGAGAATTAAGGATGTAGCTTACTTAAATGGAGCCACAAGCGAACAGATAATTGGTTATGGTTTGGTAGTTGGACTTGCCGGTACAGGCGATAGTTATCGTTCATCGTTTACCATTCAATCAGTCTCCAGTATGTTAAAGCGTTTTGGAATAACCGTTCCCCAGACGGATTTAAAAACAAAAAACGTTGCGGCTGTAATGGTAACAGCATCATTAAATTCGCAATTAAAAGCAGGAGCTGTTTTTGATGTTGTAGTATCTTCGATGGGAGATGCTACAAGTCTTCAGGGCGGTACATTATTAATGACGCCTATTTCAGGTGGCAATGGTAAAGTCTATGGATTTGCTCAAGGACCTATTTCTGTTGGAGGATACGATATTAATACTCCATCGGGAAGCAGATTAGCAAAAAATCATTCACTCGCCGGGAGAGTCCCAAGAGGCGGAAGTTTAAAAGAAGATGTAAATACCGAGCAAGTTTCTAATCAGGAAGTTACTGTATTTTTAAGGAATCCTGATCTTACTACATCAACTAATGTATCAACTGCAATAAACACAAAATTTGGCGGAGAGATTGCAAAATCAGTTGATGCGGCATCGATATTAATAGTAGTCCCTGCCGATAAGCAAAATAATTTTGTTGCATTTTTAGCAGAATTAGAAAATCTAAATATCCAGATAGATAATATTGCAAAGGTAGTATTAAACGAAAGAACCGGAACAGTAGTAGCAGGAAGCAACGTTAGGATTCAACCGGTTAGTATTACTCATGGAAGTTTAAACATTCAGATTCGATCAAATCCAATTATATCTCAACCGAACGCATTTTCTCAAGGTAGAACGGAAGTATTCAATAATTTAATACCATCTGTAACGCAGGATTCAACAAGTACAATAGCAATTCAAGGAGCTACAAATGTCCAGGAGATAGCAGCGGCACTTAACTCACTTAAAGCAACTCCAAGAGATATAATTGCAATTTTCCAAGCCTTAAAAGAAGCAGGAGCATTAGTTGCAGAATTAGTGATAATGTAATTATGAATGAATTAGAACTTAAAATATCGAATAGCTCAAAGCACTTATCAAAAATTGAAGATGCGAATTCAAGGTTTGTTAAAGAAGATAAGGTTAAGCTTGCAAAGGCAGCAAAAGAATTTGAAAGTATGCTTACTCAAATGATGTTAAACTCATTAAGTAAAACTACAGGTGGTTTGCTTGGCGAAGAAGGATATGGAAATGATATGTTTGATTCCGTTTTTGAGCAACATATAGCCGGTGAAATTTCTAATAGTAAAAGTCTCGGCTTAGCAGAATCAATTTATAAAAAAGTTACCGGTGAGGATTTCGACCCTGAATTGCTTTCAAAAGCATTTCAGAGAGAGAAAACAATAAATAGAGACGATATTAAAATAAAAGGGATGGAAAAGATACAAGGTATAAAACCGAGCAATGGTTCATTAAATAGAATAGAAAAGTTTGATAATCTCATTGAAGAAGCCTCAAAAGAATACGGAATAAATAAAAACATAATAAAATCAGTAATAATGACTGAATCAGCTGGCAATCATAAAGCCGTTTCTTCTGCTAAGGCAAAGGGATTAATGCAGTTAATGGATTCGACCGCAGCAGATATGGGAGTGAAAAATTCTTTCAATCCAAGCGAAAATATTAATGGCGGCACTAAATATTTAGCTCAAATGCTTCGACAATATGGTGGAGACTTGAAACTTGCTCTTGCGGCTTATAATGCAGGTCCCGGAAATGTTGATAAATATAATGGTGTCCCACCATTCGAGGAGACGCAATCTTACATAACTAAAGTTATGGGTTATATAAACCATTTTAATAAGAGTGAATCATGAATTTAAAAGAATTTAAAAATTTATTAGAAAATCAGAATAGCACAATGAATATTTTTCATTCTGTATTACAGAAAAAGAAAAACGCTATTATAGAAAACGATTACAATTCAATGGAGTCAATTCTAAAAGATGAGCAGACTGTTCTCCAAAGAATTGATTTAGAGGATAAAAAACTTAAAGAATTTCTTAAATCCTACGATATCTACAATTCATTAACTATTGAAAAAATGTTAGATGAATTAAAAGCAAAAAATAGAATAAGTTTAGCAGATTATAAAGTACTCATAAGTCTTAGAAATGAATTAAAAACCACGGCTTCGAAAATTGTATTAATGAATAGATTAATTTCACAATTAGTGGATGTTTCCAGATCAATAATAAAGGAAACATTAATTGCATTAATCGGTAATAAGAAAAAAGCTTTGGTAAATAAGAGAGTATAAAATGGGTATAGGAAGATTATTAGATATATCTGTAAGAACGATGTCTACATACCAAAATGCTTTGGATGTTACTTCAAACAACATCTCAAATGCGGGTAATGCAGAATATACACGTCAAAAGGTACTGCTTTCTACGGAAGTAACTCAGGGGGGTATCGGTATGGGTGTTAAGTTGCAGGACGTTCAAAGAATTAAAAATAATCTTGTAGATTCTCAAATTAGAAAATACCAAAGCTCACTTGCGGATTCTAATTTAAGAAGTCAAATTCTTCAACAGGTAGAATCTGTAATTGCTGAACCTTCGGATACAGGACTTTCATATTATATAAATGATTTTTTCAATTCATGGTCCGAATTATCAACTAATCCAAATTCTTCCCAACTTCGTTCGCAGATTGTTCAAAAAGGGCAGAGAATGAGTGAGAGATTCTCAGAAGTATTCGATGGATTTGAAAGCATTCAATCATTATTACAAAAACAAGCAACAAGTACTGCCGGAGAAATTAACACATCTCTTGCATTAATAAATGAATTAAACCAAAAAATTTATGAAACAGAGTCTCGTGGAATGAATGCAAGTGATCTTAAAGACAAGCGGGATGCACAAATTGATAGCTTAAGTTCTTTGGTAAATATATCTGTAACCGAAAATAAAGATGGTGCATCAGTAATTAATATTGGTGGAGTTCACGGCGCAGATTTGAATGTTGCTAATTCATTTGAAATAAAATTTGTAAATGGTCAGATGAAGTTAGTATCACAAACAGATAGTTCTGCTTCTGTTCAATTAAGCGGCGGAGAGATGTATGCTATCTCTGATCTTTATTCAAATAAGCTCCCATCATACAAAAGTCAATTAGAGGAACTTGCACAGGTAATTGTTAATAAAGTGAACGATACACATACAACAGGATTTACGTTAGCTCAAAACGGAGTATCAAAAACAAATATTCCTTTTTTCGGTGAGACCGCAGCAGATGGTTCTATAATAAATTCATTTGTCTCCGGTAAGATGAGGATTAATTCGAGTATAGTAAATGATCCAAGGAATATTGCGGTATCTTCTGCAAATGCAAATGATGGTAATGGTGATTTAGCAATTACATTAGCAAACCTTAATGAAACTTCAATTGGTGAATTAAGCGGTAAAACTATATTAGATGCCTATTCGGGAATATTAAGTGATTTTGGAATGGAAAAATCAAAAAGCGATAGTACAATAGAGTCTAATGAATTAATTATAAATCAATTGTCAGTACAAAAAGCTTCGTATTCGGGTGTATCTCTTGATGAAGAGATGGCTAATGTAATAAAGTTTCAAAGGTCCTACGAAGCATCAGCTAAATTGGTAAGGGTTGCCGATGAAATGATGCAAACAATTTTAGGTATGGTGTAAGACTATGAGAGTTACTGAGGGAGTAATAACCGAAAAATATATTTTTAACCAGAATCGAATTAATCAGAAGATGCTCGAACTTCAGAGCCAATTGACAAGTAATAAAAAGGTAGAAAACCTAAGCGATAATGTTGGGGCAGCTTTAGATATTGTTTCTCTCGATTCGAAGTTAAATAAATTTGATTCTTATAAAAAGAATATCGATAACGCAAAAAACTTTATAAACAGCTCTATAAATTCATTTGATAATGCAATTTCAAATATGGAGCAGATTATTCAGAAAGTTGAAACTATGGATGATGCTATTAATAAAGAAAATTATCCTACGATAATAAAATCAATAAAAGATTCGGTAGAATCGATCGTAAGAAGTTTAAATGAGAAACATAATGGGATGTACCTTTTTGGCGGAACAAATTATAGTCAAGAACCATTTTCGTTTGATGCTGATGGTAAGATAGTATTAAATTCTGCAGATGCAGGAGGTGAATTGAAAGTAAAAGTTGGTTCTAATTTTACTGAAACTATTAATATCTCAGGTGATAAAATTAATAATTCCGGCTTGATAAGTTCACTAAATGCAATTATGGATAAATTAAATAATGGAGAAGCTCCTACAAAGGTACTTAAAGATACATTTACTGAAGGGTATAATGGATTTTTGGCTCTTCAAACTCAGAATGGAGAAAAGATTAATCGATTAGATGATATAGGTTTGCTTTTAGAAAACAATACTACAAATACACAAAATTTATTAGTTGATAAACAGGCAATTGACCCGGCAAAATTGATAGTTGATTTGCAGTATCAAGATTATCTACTTCAGATGTCGAATAAATTATCAGCAACGATTTTACCAAAGTCTCTTTTAGATTACATATAATGAAAAAGTCAGGAACAATATTCGGATTAATTTTGGGAATAGCATCAATATTTGGTGCATTCTTTTTGGAAGGAGGATCGGTAAAAGCCCTCTTTATCGGGTCCTCCTTAATTATTGTTTTTGGCGGAACATTTGCTGCCATCATTATTGGATATGGGTTAGATAAGTTCTTTAAAATATTTCAATTGATAAAGATTGCATATTTTCCGAAAGAATATGATATAAGTAAAATCATCGATACCTTTATGGAGCTTTCCGTAAAGGCAAGAAGAGAAGGGTTATTATCATTAGAAAAAGATATCCAGAGATTTGATGATCTATTTCCACGAAAACTTACTAAGTATGCAATCGATGGAACAGATTCAGATATGCTTTACAACTTAGCACATTTAGAAATAAAGGCAATGCAAGATAGGCATAATGCTAATATTTTTATCTTTTCTAAGTTAGGCGGTTATGCTCCAACTATGGGCATAATTGGTACAGTAATGGGTTTGATAATGACATTAGCAAACGCAGGATCAGATCCAAATTCATTAATAAAAAATATAGCCACAGCATTTATAGCCACCTTATGGGGTGTCTTTAGTGCAAATATAATATGGTTACCGGTAGGAGATCGACTAAAGAAATGCCATTTAGAAGAAAAGAATATGATGGAGGTTTCTTTGGAAGCAGTACTGACTCTTCAGAGCGGCGAAATTCCTTCAATAATGAAGTCCCGTTTGGTGGGGATGCTCCCCCAAAAAGAACAACTAAGGAAGCTAAGCGCATAAATTTTGATGAGCCGGAAAATTCCGAAGAAAACGATAAAGACCGATATCTTATAACATATGCGGACTTGATCACTCTATTGCTCGGTTTATTTATTATTCTTTACGCTATGTCAAATATTGATGTAAATAAATATAAAGGCGTTGTGGCTGCAATGGGTAATGTTTTTGGAAATGAAACAGATTATTCATTAATGAATAAAACTAATATTATTCCAAAGCCAAGCGATAATTTGACTTCTGAATTAGATAAGATAATATCTAATTACAGTTATGAAAATTCGATTCAATTAGAAGAAAGTGAAAGAGGAATTACAGTTCATATACTTGATGATGTATTGTTTCCACCTGCCGGAGCAGTTTTAAGCGATAAATCAAAAGAAGTTTTATCAAGACTTGCAACGGTATTAAAGGAATTGCCAAATGATATAAGAGTAGAAGGGCATACAGATAATCTACCAATAAGTAATTCGGTTTATCCATCTAATTGGCATCTCTCGGTAGATAGAGCCTTAAGCACAGCATATTATTTGATACAGGCAGAGGGACTTTCACCAGATAAAGTTTCAGTTGTAGGATATGCAGAATATAGACCAATTGCACCAAATGATTCCCCGGAATCGAGGGCATTAAATAGACGAGTTGATTTAGTAATATTAAAGTGAGCAAAATGAAAATAATAACAACACAATTTGGGGAAATAGAAGTTTCCCAAGATCGAATCCTAACTTTTAGCGAAGGTTTCTATGCCTTTGAAGAGTTAAAAAAATATGTGCTTATTCAACCGGATAATAGCTATTTCAAGTGGCTAACTTCGATAGATCGACCGGAAATAGCATTTCCGCTTTTTGCTGCACGATTGCTTGATGAAAACTATCCGCAGATAGATGAGCATGAAGCTTTTGGAATTGTAACCTTGAATAAAGATCCCCTAAAGATTACTGTAAATATGAGAGCCCCGGTTTACATAAATCAATATGATAAGTCAGGTTATCATACTATCTTAGAGGGTGAAAATTATTCTTTTTATTACAATTTGTTTGTAGAGTAAAAAATGTTAATACTATCAAGAAAGATCGACGAAGAAATTAAAATTGGGACAGATATTACGATAAAAATATTATCGGTATCTGATGGTCAAGTAAAAATAGGTATTTCTGCGCCTACATCAGTTCAGATACATAGAGGTGAAGTCTATGAAAAGGTGATACAGAATACTATTGAAGCAACGAAAGCGGGGACTGAAGTAACTCCTGATATTTCTAAGTTTAAGATTAATAAGGCATCCAAAAATGGATAGCAGTTTTAATGAAACCACAATCTTAGTCATTGATGATTCGGATTTCATTAGAAACTCATTAAAGAATTTCCTTTCAGATTATGAGTTGGATGTAATAACATGCAGCGATGGATTAGAAGGAATTCAAAAAGCAATTGAACATAAGCCGAAGCTCATCTTTCTAGATCTTATGATGCCGAACTTAGATGGCATCAGGATGCTTAGAGTAATTAAAATCTTAGATGATTTAAAAGACCTTCCTGTAATTGTCATTAGTGGACATACAGATAAAAATAATGTTATTTCGGCGCTTCAAGCAGGAGCAATTAAAGTTATTTCAAAGCCACTTAATAAAGAAATACTTATAAAATCAATAAATGAAATATTTGGTAACAATTTTCTAAAAGAGATTAAAAAATTAAAAAGATTATCTTCGTCTGAAAAGGAAGAAATAAACAATCAACTTAAGAAATATTTCTTATCTAATTTAACTACACGCCAAGATATAATCGTAAATTCAATAAAAACGAAAAATGCAGAATTATTGAAAACGGTTGTTCACGAGTTGAAAGGCACTGGTGCAATGGTTGGTTATAATGGAGTATCAGTTTACTGTCGAGAAATTGAAATGATGTTCGATACTCCAAAGCCAGATTGGGAAATAATAGGGAAGAGATGTTTTATGTTAATAAATGAATTTCAAAATATTAATCAGCAAGCAAATTCGGGAAAATAAATGTTTGTTATAATTGGGATAATTGTTGTTATAGTTTCTGTTGTAGTTGGGTTTTTAATAGCCGGCGGCAACTTGGTTTTATTAATTCAGGTATCGGAATTTATTACTATAGGTGGTGCCGCATTGGGAAGTTTACTCATTTCTGCACCTCCTTCATTAATAAAAAAAATAATGGGACAGATACCACAATTATTCAAATCACATAAGACTACAAAAGAAGACTATCTCGAAATGTTAAAAGTATTTGCTACACTATTTTTAACAGCTCAGAGAGAAGGATTATTAGCAGTAGAAAAACATATTGAAACTCCCGAAAAAAGTGAAATACTTTCAAAAAGTAAATCCTTTATAGAAGATGCTGCAAAAAGGAATTTTTTCTGCGATACAATGAAAGTGATGTTAGCCGGTTCGGTACCTCCACATGAATTAGAAGGTATGATGGATGCAGAGATAGAGACCTTTGAATCAGAAAACAGACCTGTAACCGAAACAATCGGTAGAGTTGGCGATGCACTTCCCGGACTAGGTATAGTTGCTGCCGTTCTCGGTATTATTGTTACGATGGCATCCATTAATCAAGGTGCTGAAGTAGTGGGGCATCACGTTGCGGCTGCTCTTGTAGGAACTTTTCTCGGTGTGTTATTAAGCTATGGATTTGTAAATCCAATGTCTGCAAATCTTGGATTATTAATTCACGAAAAGGCACAGGATTTGCAAATTATAAAAACAATGATATTAGCTTATGCAAAAGGCAATCCACCATTAGTCGCCGCAGAAATGGCAAGAAGAGTAATTTTCTCTGATGAAAGACCGACATTTTCTGAATTGGAAAATGTTTTAAGGGGTAAGAAGTAATGGAACCCAATTTATCTGACGAAAGTCAGCTTCCGAATTTAGGAGGAGATGATAAGGAATCTCAACCCCCGATAATTAAGAAGATAAAAAAAGGACATGGCGGGCATCATGGAGGTGCTTGGAAAGTTGCTTATGCTGATTTTGTAACTGCCATGATGGCGCTTTTTATTGTTCTTTGGGTGATGGGGCAGAGTGAAGAAGTTAAAGAAGCTGTTGCCGGCTATTTCAAAGACCCGGTAGGATTTTCTTCTCAAGGTGGTTCAATGCTCAATGGAGCAGGTCAATCTCCATTAGACCTAAATATTCAGCAAGAAATGGAAAGAATGAAACAGGAAAAAGAAGACCTTCAAAAAATGGGTGATAAACTTATTGATGAACTAAAAGATGATACCGGATTAATGAATCTTGCCGATCAAGTAAATGTTGAAGTTGCTGATGATGGACTTAAAATAGAGTTAATAGATTCCGATAATGACCTTTTTTTTGAAGTTGGTACATCGGAACTTAAAACTGATGCCAGGACATTGCTTGCAAAAGTTGGAACAGAGATTTCAAAGATGTCCAATAAAATTAGAGTCGAAGGTCATACAGACGCAAGACAATATCAGAATGATGGAAGCGGATATTCAAATTTTGAACTAAGTACAGATAGAGCAAATTCTGCTAAAAGAGCATTAGTAAGGGGTGGAGTATCTGAAAAACAGATTGATGAAATTACCGGTTATGCTGATACTCGCCTTAGAAACATTCAAGACCCATTTAGCTCTATTAATAGAAGAATTTCAATAACTGTGAAATTTAATTCTAATGTCCGTTAAAAAAAAAATATTAATTATTGAGGACGATAGTCTTCTTCAAGAGTTCTACAAAGTTCTTTTTAGAAAACTTGATAGAGAAATAATTATATTAGAGGATGCAAATATGATTATTTCTGAAATCCTCAATGGTGATATTTGTTTGATTATTATGGATATTAATTTAAAAAATACTTATTTAAGAGAGAAGAGAACGGACGGGATAAAGCTTTCGCATTATATTAAAGTGAAATATAGTAATTTGAATATTCCTATAATATTGATTACTGCATACTCGTCAAATTATATTTCAAATGATATTTTGCAAGAAAGCCTGGCGGATGATATTCTTCTAAAGCCAATTGTAGATTTTGATTTACTTGTTGATAAAATAAATAAACTATTAGAGAAGAGATGAAAGACAAAATATTAATAGTCGAAGACGAGAAAGATACTCGTTTTATATTGGACAAGCTATTAACGAGAAACAACTATGAAGTTGCTTCAGCAATCAATGGCGAGGAGGCTTTAGAAGTCTTAAAAACATTTACTCCAAAAGTAATATTAGCTGATTGGACGATGCCGGTATTAGATGGAATTGCTCTTTGCAATATTCTTAAAGGAGATGAGAAGTATAAAAGTATTTATTTTATTATCCTTACAGCAAGATCATCATTAAAGGATAGAATAATGGGGCTTGATATCGGTGCTGACGATTTTTTAGTTAAGCCGATCGAAAACCAAGAGCTTCTCGCAAGAATTCGTTCAGGAGTAAGAATTTTTAATTTACAAAGTGAATTAAGAAATATTGAACATAGCAAGGCAGTTATCGAAATGGCTTGTACTATCGGGCATAAAATTAATAATCCTCTTAGCAGCGTAGTGCTTTCATTAAAATCAATTGAAAATGAATTGACCGATAGTGAAAGAGCAAAAGTATCAGATGATCTAAAAACGATAAGTGATTCTGCAGATAGAATTTCAAAATTTGTACAAGAACTTATTCATCTTCAAAATCCTAAAGTTGTCGATTATGTTGATGAAAATCGTATGATTCAGACAGATTAAAGGTAAAGAAATTACCTTTTCTTTCGATAATATCGTATAGGAGAAGGTATGTTAGAAAAGGTAGTAAATATTGCTCCCGGTTCCGATTATCGGAAATCAGCCGGGAATCCGAGACAATTCAAAAGGGTAATGTCATTTTCTTTTGAACACACCTCCGGGAATGATTCTATTAGCATATCTCCTGCAACATCTCTCCTTTCTGTTTTTGGCTGGAAAGTAAAAAAACTTAAAAAAAATAGTGATAAAATAGAATTAGATTTTGAATTAGAAGATTTTCTTTTTGAGGTAATTCTAAGTTCTTTTCAGATTAATCAGATTCCGGCTATAGAATATAAAGTAACAAAACAACTAAGTGGATATACAACAGAATTGGTAATTACTTTATTCCTTGAAGCTCCTGTTAATTCTAATTCGGAAAGTATTCCGGTAAGGCTTGATGGATTAAACCGATTTATAGAACAGTTTAATTACATTAGCATTAAGAAACCAAATATTATTACTGACAGCCATGTAATCGAATCGTTATTTATTGATTTTCAAAAAACACTAACGAAAGAGTTTAATTATATAAATAGTTGTTTAATTCAATTTCTTGAGAAATTACTGATGTTTAAATATTCAATAAACAGCAGAACGACCGAAAGAAAATCCATAATGATAAAGAGCATCCAAATACGTTAAGACAACTTTATGCAGAATAAATATGATTTGTACGGAGGAGATAGCAGTTCGATGACTGAACTTAGCAGTTATAAAGAACTGCCTGAAAATAAATCGGTTGTTATATTCAAAAGCAATTTAGATATTATTTATGCTAATGAAACTTTTAGTCGAATTTTTAGGCTTGGAGTTTCAGATAGCATTTATAAATTAAATCCGAATGCTGAACTTTTAATGTTAGTAAAAGGATTTTCAGAAAAAACATTCAAGAATTTTTCTTCTGAAGTCTTATTAAATATTGCTGATACTGGAGAAAGTTCTCTTTGTAATGTCTGGATTGAAAGGGTCATTATCGGATCTACTCAGTATATAGTTGTTAGTATTGAATCGCTTGAGCAAAGAAAAATAATCGAAGATAAGATTATTGCTTTGCACAACGCTCTTGATTATGGAAAAGTACCAATAATCATTACCGATAAATATCAACGTATAATATTTGCCACAAAAACAGTAGAAGCATTATTTTCTAAAGATATTGATGGTCTCTATTATCAAACTATATTTGATCTATTAAGAGACTACATGAGTTTTGAAGAACACCAAAGACTAAATTTCGCTATTGAGAAAAAACAACGATGGAAATCTTTGATTAACATTTCAAAAAGAAACGTTACTGAATATTGGGAATTTAATTTAGAACCTTTTACTACTAATGATGAACTTGATACAAGTTATATATTAAGTGCGAGTAATTTAACTGAATATATTTATCAAAAACAGGTAATTGAAGAGTCTGAAAAAAGACAAAAATTAATCTTGCAGAATATATCCGACCTTCTTTTAATCATTAAAAAGATAAAAGACGATTTTTATTTTGAAAATGCCAATGATAATTTTTGTATCGTTTTTAATATTAATAAAGATAGATATCATCTCGCAGAAATATCAAAAGTCTTTCCAGAAAAATTAGTTTTACCTATCAAAACCGAAATTCAAAAAATGATCCTAAGTGAATCTCCCTTTTCTGAATTTGATTATCTCCATTCAGCAGAATTAGATTACCATTGCAAAATTACAACTCCATTAGAATTAACTTCCGATACATCTATGTTTATTGTAACGATGAAAGATATAACAGAGGAAAAGAATTATAGAATCCAACTTGAAAAAGGTTATATGAAAGAGATGTTGTTAAATAAAATGAAATCAGATTTTCTTGCAAATATATCACATGAAATCAGAACTCCATTTAATGGCATTGTTGGATATTCTGAAATTATTGATGATTGTATTGAAAACTCAGATTATGAATCTTTGAAAGAGATGGTTGACTCAATGAAAGAAGTTTTAGGAAGATCACTATCTCTATTTAATAACTTGGTGGAAGTCTCTCAAATTGAATCGGGTGAAATAGAAATTGAACGTGTAGATCTTAATGGTAATCAGGTTTTAAAACAAGTATATGAAAGAAAAATGAAAGATGCTTTAGCAAAAAAACTTGATTTTAAAATTGAACTTTGTGATGATGATTGTATGATAGAAGTTGACTGGGTTAAATTAGAAAGAATATTTGATGTTCTAATTGAGAATGCTATAAAATATACGAATGAAGGAAGTGTTTTTATAGGTTCTGAAAGTAAAAATAAACAAGTAAATTTAATAGTTAGAGATACTGGAATTGGTATTGAGAAAAGTCAAATAGAGAGAGTGCTTGCTCCGTTTAATCAAGAAATTGAAGGTTATACTCGTCCTTATGAAGGTGTTGGATTAGGACTTACTATTGCTTCGAAATTAACAAAACTAATGGGAGGCGATTTTAAGATTGAAAGCGAAAAAAATAAAGGGACATCTATTACAATTGCTTTTCCACAAGTTGATTCAAATAACTTTTTAAATTATTATTAAAATGTACGAAGTCGAAGATAAAAATATAGCCACAGTTGATAAAGAGAATCCAATTGGTAAGTTTCTCAAATCAGGTAAATTTCATTTTGATTTAAATATCAAAGGGGAGTTTGACTATATCAACAGTATTAAGGAAAGTATAAAGATTTTATCTTTCGATGTTCCAAACGAATTAAAAGAAATATTTATTCCATATTCAAATGCACCTGTATTTTTTATATATGATTCGTGGCTGCTAAGTCAAATTGAAGAATATATGAAACTTCATTTTGTCAGGGCAAAGTATTTAGAACTTCATAAATCGATAAAAGAGAATTATACAAAATGGGTTACATCAAAAAATAGAAATGAAAAAGAATATTTCGCTAATTTGACGATTAATTTTATAGAACGAGATGTATATAAACATAATTTTTTCAAAGTACTAATTGAAGCAATATTATATACCTATCATGCACCGTTTTTCAATCCGAGTAAAGCATTAGAATTATTTAGAAACGCACACGATTTGATTTCTGCATCAAGAATGAGTGATAACGTAAAAAACGAAATTAATTATATTATCAAATTATTCGTCGGTTTTTTGGCATTAAAAGAGAGCGATTATCAAATTGCAAATATAGCTTTTAAGGAAGCATTGGACGCAAAAAAAATCGGTGGAATTACAGCCAAATTTTATCTTGCAATCACTGAAGTCCACAATGAACAGATTGATGTTTGCGAATATTATTTGAAAGAGGTTTTGGATTATGATTTCCATCGACTTTCTATTTCCATTGCAGCTAATAATAATGGAATGTTAGGATATTTTCTAAAAAATGCATTCTTCTATAATGTTTATTATGAAAAAGAATTTGCACATGTACTTAATATTATAGAGTCTTTGCTTCATTCATATAGAAGGGAAGATGGGAATATTCTAAAAACGATTGAATCAAATACTGAAAACCTGAAGAAAAAAGAAATTGAGAATATAGTAAACGATGAGATTTCTAATTCAATAATGTTTATGGAAAAAATTGTTCAGAATTACTCATCTTCTGAAAACACATTTATACTTGGTTTGGGTGATGTATTCGCCAAGAAATATGATTCAATTTTTGATAGCATTGTAAAGAATAAAAGAAATAAACTTTATGGTGAAATTATGCAGTCAATGATCTCTTTTGAAGATATAATAAAAGAAAACATAGATGCAAAGAATCATCTTCAAGTTGATTTAGAGAATTTCAGAACAAAACATAGTGATAATCGAAGAAAGAAATTAAATGAATTAGATGATGAAACAAATTATAACATTAATTATCTTGAAGAGAGAGCTAATAACATAACTGAAATAGATCGATACAATCCTCAAAAGACAATGTCGGTAAATATGACGTATAATATAATTATTGCATTGGTAGTATTTTTAATTGGAGGATTTTCCAGTTATTCGAATAGGATGATTTCTAACCCAAATGAATATAATTCAGTATTGGGAATGATTCTTTTTGAAGGAGCTAAATGGGGAATTATTAGCTTTTTTATTGGGTTACTTATTTCTATTATTATATCGGGATTAGTAATGATTGAGAGAGCAGACGAAAAACAAAAAATTACTCGTAAAATTATTGCTCTTAAAAATCAGAAAGGAAGAAAAATTCAAGAGATTACAAGCGAATTTGAGATAAAAGAAAAATTGATGTCTGATAATTTTAATTCTAGTATATCTGTTTACAATCAAAAAATAGAAGACCTTTCAAAAGAAAAAGAGAACAAGAAAAAAATCTTAGGAGATGAAGCAGAAAAACTAATCCAAGAATTTATTGATTATTTAAGAAAATAAAAGAAACATGGGCAAACTTACACTATCTCTAATAGTCAAAAATGAAGAAAAGTATCTTAAGGGGTGCTTAGATTCCGTTATAGGAATTACTGATGAGATTATACTTGTTGATACCGGCTCTACCGATAAAACAAAAGAGATCGCTGCAAGATACGAAGCAAAAATATTTGATTATGAATGGAAAGACGATTTTGCTGCTGCGCGTAATTTCGCTCTTTCAAAAACTACTGGTGACTGGATTCTTTATTTAGATGCAGACGAAAGACTTACTAAAGAATCGATTGCTGAAATAAAAATGGTTGTGGCTACTGATAAAAGGTTAGGAGTAAATTGCGTTGTAAGAAGCACAGACCAAAATACTCAAAATACACATTCTATTTATTATCCTCGTTTATTTAGATTTCACAAAGCAATTAGATTTCAAGGAAAGGTACATGAGCAAATTGCTCAATCCTTATTTAGAAATGGATATAGGATGGTTAATTCAAAGATATTAATTAACCATATTGGATATGACATAAATCCAGAAGAAAAAAAAGAAAAAGCATTTAGAAACTTATCAATATTACTTACCGAATATAATGAACTCAATTCAGATTATTTTGCATTTCAATTAGGGAACACATATAAAACCTTAGATGATGATAAAAGCGCTAAGGAATATTATTTAAAAGTAGTCGATTCAAAAACACTTAATAGACATTATGTGGCTATTGCAGCTTCATCATTAGCTCATATATCGTTGAGTGAAAGAGATTTCACCGAAGCCAAAAAATTTATAGAAAAATCATTATCTATTAATAATAATAGTTCTTATTTCAATTTATTGGCAGCAAAAATTTCATTTGGTTTAAACAATATAGAAGAAGCAATAAAATATTCTTTTAAATCGCTCGAAGTATCTAATTTATTAAAACATACAGATGCACTATCTATTCAAATTAATCGTGAAGAAGTTATCTATTTTGGGCTGATGATTTCGTATCTATCTAAGAATGAATTATTCTTTGATAGGTTTTGGCTTGGACTTAAGCATGAAATTAGGCATAGAACGAATTATGATAAAACAATCTCTTATTTACAACAATTTTTAACTGCCAAGAAACCAATCGGATATAGCTATGGAGTCTTTAAATCTATATATAATAGTTTTAATGCCTTGTTTATTTTAAAATTAATATCCCAGCTAAAGGATGCTGATTTTAAGATTGAGCTGTTAGAGAATATGCAGAATGATTTTAAAGAAGATAGTATTTATAAAGAATTAGCAAAGTCATATTCTGAAAAAGGATTGGTAGAAAAAGCGATTAGTATATTTGAACTAAGAGGTAAAGAAAACTTAGATGCTGCAGAGCTATTATATCTTCTATCTTTTTATTTACAATCAGGCAATACTTTAGAAGCAAAAAATATAATAGAAGTAATAGAAGAAAAATATAAATCATATCCACAAATCATCGAAAAAATCACTCCGATAAAAAATAGAATTTAAAGCCGCTAAACTTTTTTAAGATACTTACGATAATATTAGTGAGAGTAAATCTCAATAACAACAGGGTCAAGCAAGGATGCTTGACCTATTAAAAACAAATCACATGGAGGTAGTTATGGCATTCTCAGTAAACACAAACGTCGGAGCTTTATCAGCTTACAATGCATTAGCAAAGGTCAACGCTCAAACACAAAAAGCACAGATCAATGCAACAACAGGAAGCAGAATCAATGCAGTTTCTGATGATACTTCAGGTTGGAACGTAGGAAAGCAGTTAGAAAGCGCAAACTTACAGATGAAATCACAGCTTTCTAATATCAACAGTGCGAAAAACTTTTTGTCAACAGCAGAATCAGCTTTACAACAGGTTTATGATAAGTTGAATTCTATTGTTTCTAAACAAGAAGATTATAAAG
>JBAYVI010000021.1:0-32029 GCA_041674625.1 Melioribacteraceae bacterium
CTAATAATGATATGATTGATATTGATGGATGCAGCAATTTAATTATGTCAGATTGTTTTGGTGATAGTGATGATGATGGGATAACTATTAAAAGTACTTCGCCATATGTTTCTGAAAATATAACTATTACAAATTGTGTTGTCAGTTCTCATTGTAATGCTTTTAAGTTAGGTACAGAATCTACAGGTGGATTTAGAAATATAACAGTATCAAATATTGTTATTAAGCCATCATCTGTTAAGTCTACAATTTATGGAGCTCCTGGAGGTATAAGCGGTATTACACTTGGAGCAGTTGATGGAGGTCCATTAGAAAATATAACTATATCTAATGTCGTTATTGAGGGTGTCCAAGTTCCATTTTATTTGCGGCTTGGAAATCGCGGTAGGAAACATACACCGGAAGCAGAACAACCAAGAATTTCAATTTTCAAAAATGTGTTTCTAAGTAATATAATTGCAACTAAATTAGCTTCCAATATTGGAGCATCAATTACAGGGATACCTGATAATTATATTGAGAATGTTACATTAAGCAATATATATGTAGAATATCCGGGTGGTGGAAACGAAGATGATGCTACTAAAAAATTAGATGAATTAATTGATCATTATCCTGAAAGTACAATGTGGGAAACGTTGCCTGCTTACGGCGTTTTTATTAGACATGCTAAAAACATAACAATGAATAATGTCCGATTTGATGTCATAGAAAAAGATTTACGTCCATCAATCATATTAGATGATGTAGAAGGAGTTACGATAAATGATTTCGAAACAAATAACCTTGGCGAAAAACTAAAAATAGAAAATAGTAGTAAAATGAAAGGCAATTTTTTTAATAATAAATCAGAAAAATAATGTTTACAATCGTATTGCTTTTACTTTTAGTAATTTTCATTCTTCTTGCAGTATCAAAGTTTAATTTGCATCCATTTCTTGCTTTGATAATTGCAGGAATAGTAATGGGTCTATTAAGTGGAATGGATTCATCATTAGTAATAAAAGGGTTATCTGAAGGATTTGGTGGAATACTAACGGGAATTGGAATTGTTATTGCATTTGGTACTATTATAGGTGCATTTTTAGAAAAGAGTGGAGGGGCGAGGTCAATCGCCAATTTCGTTCTATCAAAAATTGGTGATAAAAATTCTCCTTTAGCAATGAGCATTACCGGATTTATTGTTTCTATTCCTGTATTCTGCGACTCAGGGTTTGTAATCCTTGCCTCGTTAAATAAAGCAATTGCAAAAAAAACGGGAATATCTTTAGTTACTCTTGCCGTAGCTTTATCTACCGGATTATACGCAACGCATGTGTTTGTCCCACCCACACCCGGACCATTAGCCGCTGCGGCTACTCTTAAAGCTGATATTGGTCTTGTGATATTATTTGGATTACTTGTTGCAATTCCTGCTACATTAGTCGGTCTTTTTTGGGCTAAATATTATTGCAAAGACCTTATAGTAGATTTTGAATCTGTTCCTGAAATCAAACAAACTCTTCCATCACCATTACTTTCATTTATTCCACTACTGATTCCATTATTATTAATCTCTTTGAAATCAATCAGTGAGCTTCCATCATTACCATTTGGAAACAGTGTAGTAAAAAGTGCTATTGTCTTTGCAGGTAATCCTGTAACAGCATTATTAATTGGTGTTTTTCTTGCATTTACTTTGATTTGGGGAGTGGATAGTAAAACAAGCTTAAAATGGGTATCAGATGCATTAAAAGATGCAGGTACGATAATATTAATTACAGGCGCAGGCGGTGCATTCGGAAATATTCTAAGAGTAATAAATATTGGCGATACTATTAATGGGTTTTTTGCCGGCGCTCAATTTGGAATCTTTCTTCCATTTATTATTGCAGCAGTATTAAAATCAGCTCAAGGTTCTTCTACAGTTGCTATTATAACAACTGCAGCTATTGTTGCCCCATTGATGGATGGCATGGGTTTCTCTTCGGAAATTGGTAAAGCACTACTCGTTTTATCAATCTCGGCGGGTGCAATGACTGTTTCGCATCTTAATGATAGTTTTTTCTGGGTTATTACTCAGTTCTCAAATATGGATACAAAAACAGGTCTAAAATCACATACAGTTGCTACATTCTTGCAAGGGATTGTTAGTATTTCGTTTTTATATATATTAAGTATAATTTTATTATAAATAAGAAAAATGTTGAATTATATTGAATTATATATAGAATTTTACGATTTTTATTTATCGATTAAGTAATCGTTTATATAATGCGTAATATGTCGTTTTTGATGTAAAAATAAACTTTTTGATCATAATGAGGTGTCTATGCCCAAAGTAAAACAAAAGGTCGGTAATTATAGGTGGACTATTGTAGCCATGTTATTTCTTGCTACAACTATTAATTATATCGATAGACAAGTGATTGGTATTCTTGCTCCTGTGCTCGAAAAAGAAATTGGATGGAGTGAAATTCAATACGGTTATATTGTAACTTCTTTTCAATTTGCCTATGCTATTGGCTTAGTGGTAATTGGTCGTGTAATTGATAGAATTGGTACCAAGGTTGGATATGCATTGGCAATATTTGGATGGAGCTTTGCAGCAATGGGACATGCGTTTGCAAGATCTATAATGGGTTTTGCAACTGCACGTTTTTCTCTTGGGCTTTTTGAAGCAGGTAATTTCCCTGCAGCAATTAAAACAGTTGCTGAATGGTTTCCTAAAAAAGAAAGAGCATTTGCGACTGGAGTTTTTAATGCAGGTTCTAATGTAGGTGCAGTTTTTGCTCCTTTATTAGTGCCTTGGATAACTCTTACATGGGGTTGGCAGGAAGCATTTGTTTTTACTGGCGCTATCGGGTTTATCTGGTTAATTGCTTGGTGGTTTATTTATGAAAGACCGGAAGCACATAAAAAATTATCAAAAGAAGAATTAGCTTTCATACAATCAGATCCATCAGACCCTCCGGGAAAAGTTCCGTGGCTTCAATTAATGAAACACCGCCAAACTTGGGCTTTCGCAATCGGTAAATTTATGACCGATCCTATCTGGTGGTTTTATCTCTATTGGGTACCTAAATTTTTATATAAAGAATATGGACTTACTCTCGATAAAATCGGACTACCTTTAATTATTATTTATGTTATGGCGGATGTTGGAAGTATAGGTGGTGGTTGGCTTTCATCTTTCTTTATTAAAAGAGGTTGGTCAGTTAATAAAGGTAGAAAGACAGCAATGTTTATCTGTGCGCTTTTTATCGTTCCTATTATATTTGCAGCACACGCTTCGGAATTATGGATTGCAGTTCTTTTATTAAGTATGGCAACAGCGGGTCATCAAGGTTGGTCTGCTAATATCTTTACTACTGCATCTGATATGTTTCCTCGTAAAGCGGTTGGTTCTGTTGTAGGATTTGGCGGTATGGCGGGTGCTATCGGTGGTATGCTAATAGCTACTGCTGCCGGATTTATTTTGCAAT
The DNA here is from genome assembly GCA_041674625.1 of Melioribacteraceae bacterium. Taxonomy (GTDB): domain Bacteria; phylum Bacteroidota; class Ignavibacteria; order Ignavibacteriales; family Melioribacteraceae; genus BRH-c32. Next base: position 3,465 of record JBAYVI010000021.1, read on the forward strand.
TTACAGGAAGCTATACATATCTATTTATTTTTTCAGGTACTTCTTATCTCGTTGCACTCGCTATATTTCAGTTCTTGGCTCCTAATTTAGAACAAATTGATATAAAGGTTGATTAAAATGAAATCGAAGATATTTTTATTTGTACTTTTTATTTCCTCACTTTTATCTGCTCAAGTAAAGGTGGAAGTAATAAATAAATCAGGAATTGATAGAATCGATGAATGTGTGTGCCTCCCATTATCGAAAATAGCTGAAAGAGGAAATTCATTTTCTCTTTCAGCATTTAAATTATTTGATGGCGATAAAGAAATTCCATATCAGATAATTGTTAATAAAATAGTTTTTGTAATTGATGTACCAGCAAAATCGAAGAAGGAAATAGTATTTAAAACTTTTAAAGGGGATACACCTCTAAATTATAAAAACAGAACTTATGCAGAATTATCTCCTAAAAAAGGTGAAGTTTATTTTGATGGAAAATTCAGAGGTGCGGAATTTGAAAATGTTACACGATACAAAGTACCAGCAATCCATAAGGATCACGATGCGCTTTTTAAGTATGAAGGTCCGGGTTGGGAATCTGAATTAGTAGGTTATCGTTTTTATCTCGATTGGCGCAATGCTACTGATGTCTTTGGAAAAAAGATTTACAAGTTACTTCTTAACGATGTTGGTACTCACGATACAGTTGCAGCGGATGACTCATATCATAGTATGCAAGACTGGGGAATGGACATTTTTAAAGTTGGAAGTTCTCTTGGTATCGGTTCTATTGGTATGTGGGCGGATGGTAAAGTAAATATGGTTTCCAAAATCGATAGCGTAATTTGTCAAATAAATGAAAATGGACCTATTCGTTCCACAATAGAAACTAATTATTACGGTTGGTTAGTTGATGGCAAAAAATATGATCTAAACGCAAAGCTTTCGATAAATGCAGGAAGCCGATTAACAAAATGTGATCTTATAATTAAAAACACTGACAATATGGTTACGGGTTTAGCTAAGTATGATGGGACGAGTTATGTGAAGAGCAATTGCAAAGGAGATTGGCAATATATCTCTATATTCGGTAAGCAATCATTAAATAATGATAATATGGGTATTGCACTTTTCTATAACAAAAAAGATTTAATTGAACTAACAGAAGATAATCTGAGTTATGTTGTAAAACTAAAACCAAGAAAAGATAAAGTTACATACTACTTTGCCTCAGCTTGGGAGCTTGAACCAAAACCAATGAAAACTGAAAAAGAATTTATAAACTACTTAAATGATCAGATTACCATTTTAGATAATCCGATTACTATTGAAATAAAAGATTAAGGATAAGTATGGAAAATTTTCAATTAAATGAATATCGATTTTTTGATCCTGAGCCGAGTGTAAGAAAAATCGCTTATGAGCTTTATTGGCATATTAAAGAGATGCCTATAATTAGCCCACATGGGCATGTTGACCCGCAGATATTCGTTGATAATAAACCGTTTCCAAATCCAACACAATTATTCTTAACTCCTGATCATTATATTTTTAGGATGCTTTACTCGCAAGGAATATCTTTAGAATCATTGGGAATACCGGTAGTTGACGGCTCATTAATTGAAATAGATTCCCAAAAAATATGGCAGATTTTCGCTGATAATTATTTCTTGTTTAGAGGAACGCCTTCCGGTGTCTGGCTTGACTTTGAATTTAATATCGTTTTTGGCATTAAAGAAAAATTAAATAAAGAAAATGGTTTAAGGATTTATGATGAATTAAATGAAAAAATTAATTCACCTGAATTTTTGCCAAGAACTTTATTCGATAAATTTAATATAGAAGTACTCTCTACTACTGATACTGCAAGCGACTCATTAAAAGCGCATCATGAAATTAAAAATTCTGGATGGAATGGTAGAATAATTCCCTGTTTCAGACCAGATGCTGTTACTGATTTATCGAATCCGAATTGGAAAAATAATTTAATCGCATTAGAACAATCAGTCAATTCTGAAATTACGACTTATGAATTGTTTATTAAAGCATTGGAAGAACGGAGAGTATTTTTTAAACACAATGGAGCTGTTTCCACAGATCATGGAGTTGTTTCTCCTTATACACACAAACTAAGCAATAAAGAATCGGAAGCTATTTTCGTACGCGCATTAACAGATAATCTTAATGTTGGTGATTCTGATCTATTTACTGCGAATATGTTAATGGAAATGGCAAGAATGAGTACAGAGGATGGAATGGTAATGCAGATACATGCCGGGTCTCATAGAAATCATAATAAGATAATCTATGACAGGTTCGGATTGGATAAAGGATGCGATATTCCGGTACAAACTGAATATACAAACAATCTAAAAGAGTTATTGAATAAATATGGAAACGACAGTCGTCTTTCTGTTATTGTTTTTACACTTGATGAAACAAATTACGCTCGTGAATTAGCTCCTCTTGCAGGTCATTATCCGGCAATGAAATTAGGTCCGGCATGGTGGTTTAATGACAGTATAGAAGGGATGAATCGATTCCGTCATCAAGCAACTGAAACCGCCGGATTTTATAATACAGTCGGATTCAATGATGATACCCGTGCTTTCGTTTCTATTCCAGCAAGGCATGATACTGCTCGTCGTGTGGATGCAAATTTCCTCGCAGGTCTCGTAGCAAAACATATAATCTCATTAGACGAAGCAAAAATTATTGCAGAGGACTTAACATATAACTTAGTTAAAAAAGCATATAAACTTTAGAGTAATTAAAATGAATATAGAAGCATTGATAAAAGAAATTAAATCAGGGAAAAAAAACAATTCTGAATTAATTGAATACAAATTAAGTAACAATATAAAAATTGAAATTTATTCGGAATCAATTAACCGTAATGAAGATATTCTCTTCTTTATAGCTAAATCTAATAAAGAAAAACATCTCTTTGTTAATACGTATAATTTATCTTCTGAATATTTTACCAAATTTGAAGGGATTTTAATTAACTCCGAAAAATTAGTTTTTATTAAAGAATGTTTCCTTAACAAATTTAATAGGAAACTTATTCAAGAAATATTTCCATTTACAAAACCGATTTTAACAGGATTAAAAAATTCATTTGGTTTTGGTGATAGAATAGGATTATCAAATTCAGGTCATTTAAGGGCATTAAAGGGGCATGATTTTGTACCAATATTAGCACAACAATCAATAAGGGAATTAACGCGAACAAAACGTAAACCTGAAGATGTAATGGATGCTGCCGTGTGGGCAGTTTTTCAAGAAGGATATAAAGGTGGTTTTGGGGCTGATGCAGATCACCTAAAAACTACTGAAGATATTGATTTAATGCTTAATGCCGGCTACACAATGTTTACATTCGATCCAGGAGATCATGTGGATAATAATGCAGACGACTATAACTTAGAGCAATTAAATAAATCAGTTTCATCTTTGGACTGGAACCAACTTAATGATAATTTTAATTCTGCCGCAGAAAGGTATCTAAAGAATAAGATTATTGTAAATACTGAACTTCAATTAGAAGTAAATGAAGAATTAGTTTTACGTGCTTATGCTAAATATGGCAATTCTATTATCCACATTTATAAAATGTTTTCATATCTTGAAAGCATTGCCGGGAATAGAAAATATGAAGTCGAAATTTCAGTCGATGAGACCGAATCTGTAACATCTATATTTGAGCATTTCTTTTTTGTAAATGAGCTTATTCGTCTGGGTGTGAAGTTTATTAGTCTTGCTCCAAGATTCATCGGCGAGTTCGAAAAAGGTATTGATTATAAAGGGGATTTAGAAATTTTTAAAGAAGAATATCTAAAGCATCATCAAGTAGTAAAACATTTTGGGAATTATAAATTAAGCCTTCATTCAGGGAGTGATAAGTTTTCCGTATATGCTGTTATCGGTTCTATACCAAATACAATTACACATGTAAAGACCGCAGGAACAAGCTATTTGGAAGCACTTCGTGTAACAGCAATAAAAGAACCAAAACTCTTCCGTGAAATCTTGGAATTTTCAAGAGGTCTTTATGAAAATGAAAAAAAAACATATCACGTATCTGCGGATTTGAATAAAGTATTTCCTGAAGAAAGATATAACGATTTAGAATTAATAGACCTTTTTAATCAAGAAGATGCTCGTCAAGTGCTTCACGTTACTTTTGGGAGTGTTCTTACCTCAGTTGATGAAAATGGAAATTATTTATTTAAGGATAGAATTATTAATTGCTTAAAAGAGAATGAAGAAGAACATTACAATGTATTAATAAAGCATTTTAATAAGCATTTAGACCCATTCAAGATGTGATTTTATAATGAACTCAATTAACAATAGTTTTTAATAAAGGTGATAAAATGAAAAATGATTTTTCTGATATTAATGGAAAAGTTTGTGTACTTACCGGCGGATGTGGTGTGTTCGGTAGAGTATTTGGTCAAGCGATGGTAGAAGCGGGTGCAAAATTAGTTGTTATGGATTACAAACAGGGTAGATGCGATGAATGTTGTGTAGATATATATAAGAAAAAAGGTGATTCTGTTTTGTGCGTTGTAGGAAATGTACTTCAAAAAGATTCATTAGTCGAAGCAAAAAAAGAGATTAATGAAAAATTTGGAAAAATTGATATCCTAATTAACGCAGCGGGTGGGAATGCTCCGACTGCGACTACAAAAGATGAATTTATTGATTTCGATAACCTTAATCAATTAGATAAAACATTTTTCGGATTAGATATAGAAGGATTCAGAAATGTATTTGATCTTAATTTCCTTGGAACTGTTTTACCAACTATGGTATTTGCAGAAGATATGATTAATCGAGGAGGTTCTATAATAAACATATCTTCAATGAATTCATTTAGACCGTTAACAAAAATTCCCGCATATTCAGCAGCTAAGGCATCTATTAATAATCTTACTCAATGGCTTGCAGTTCATTTTGCTAAAACAAAAATCCGTGTCAATGCAATTGCACCAGGATTCTTTTTAACTAAACAGAATGAGTTCTTATTAATTGATGAAAAGACTAAAGAGCTGACCGCAAGAGGAAATAAAATTATTGCTCAAACTCCGATGGGAAAATTTGGTAAACCGGAAGACCTAACCGGATTGCTTCTTTACCTAAGTTCAGATATCTCTAAATTTGTTACAGGTGTTATAATTCCTGTCGATGGTGGGTTTAGCTCATACAGTGGTGTATAAAAATTTATAAAATGTTTTCTCTTTGATTGGGATAACTTAATACTAAATCTAAATTTGAACCTTAGATTTGGGATTTATTTTTTAGAAAATTAAAAGAAATTAATGAATAGGATCTAAATATGCCTAAAAATGTAATTATAGCGCAATCGGGCGGACCCTCACCTGTAATTAATAATTCACTCCGCGGAATTATTGATACATGTAAAATGTTTCCCGAAAAGTTCGGTAAAATTTATGCCGGTTGGCATGGAATTGAAGGTGTGCTTAAAGAAGAACTGTTAGACCTCACTGCACAAAGTGAAGATGAAATTGCTCTTCTTCGCACTACACCTGCTGCCGGAAGTATCGGTACTTGTAGATACAAATTAAAAGATAAGCAGAAAAAAGATTTCGATAGAGTTATGGAAGTGCTTAAAGCTCACGATATAGGTTATTTCTTTTATATCGGCGGAAACGATTCTCAGCATACTGCTTTTAAAGTAAGTGAATTAGCTAAAGAAAAGGGTTTAGAATTAGTAGCTACCGGTGTGCCAAAGACTATCGATAATGATGTAGGAGATAGCGAATTTAAATTAATTGACCATACTCCCGGTTATGGAAGTGTTGCACGTTATTGGTCTTATATAGTTCAAAACGCCAATGAAGAAAATATGGGTTCAAGTCCAGCAGATCCGGTTCTTGTGTTGCAGGCAATGGGTCGTAAAATCGGTTATATCCCGGCAGCAGCACGGCTTGCTGATCCAAATCGCGAAATGCCGCTTCAAATTTATATGACTGAATCGAAAGTCCCGATAGAACAGCTTGCAGATAATGTAAACGATCAATTGGTTAAGGATGGACGGTGTATTGTTGTAATTAGTGAGGGTTTTGATATCGGCGATATTGGTGAAGTCAAAGATGCTTTCGGTCATACATCTTTTGGTTCAAGTAAAATGTCTGTATATCAATCGGTAGTTAATTATCTAAATGCAAAAGGACTGAAAGCGACAGGTGCTTCACGTGGTCAGGTTATGGGTACTGATCAACGAGATACGATGATCTATGCTTCTACTATCGATCTTGATGAAGCATATAAAGTTGGGCAGAAAGCAGTTGAAATATCCATGAATGAAGGCAATGGCTGGATGGCTACGATTTTACGTGAACCCGGCTTTATTTATAACGTAAAATATGATAAAGTTCCATTAGAAAAAGTATCTCTTTCCGAACGCTTTTTCCCTGAAAAATGGATAGCAGCAAATCGTTATGATGTTACTGATGAATTCATAAATTACGTCAGACCATTAATAGGTGAAGATTGGGTTTCAGTACCATTAATAAATGGTATTCAGCGTTTCACTAAATTCAAACCGATCTTTGCAAATAAAATACTTCCTGCTTATATACCGGAAGCTTATTAAAATTTTTTAGAATTATTGGAGTTAAAATGATTGAAAATCCGCATAAAATATTGGATGAATTAAAACCGGAAAAAGAATTTTTTATCGGTATCGATTCTGATGGATGTGTATTTGATACAATGGAAATAAAACAGAAAGAATGTTTTTGCCCACAATTTATAAAACATTTCGGTTTACAGCGTGTATCAAAATATGCTCGTGAAACTTGGGAGTTCGTTAATCTTTATTCCAAAACAAGAGGTGTAAATAGATTTAATGCACTAATTAGAGCGATCGATTTATTAAGCGATAGAGAAGAAGTAAGGTTGCGTAATACAAAAATCCCTGATTTAACTCCGGTTATTGATTGGGTTGCAAATGAGTCTAAGTTGGGTAATCCTGCTTTAATTAAATATGCTGCCGAAGTAAATGATCCTATGATTAGCAAAACACTTGATTGGTCGATAGAAGTAAATAAAGAAATTGAAGGATTAGTCTTTGATATACCTCCATTCCCTTATGTGAATGAATCATTAGTGAAGATGAAAACAAAAGCTGATTTATTAGTCGTTTCCCAAACTCCGGTAGAAGCATTAAAAAGAGAATGGGAGGAACATAATATTTCCGGATTTGTTAAATTGATAGCAGGACAAGAGTACGGTACAAAGACCGAACATCTTAAATATGCAGCTAAAGGAAAATATCCAGATAATAAAATTCTTATGATCGGGGATGCTCCCGGAGATTTGAAAGCAGCAAAATCTAATGGAGTTCTTTTCTACCCTATTAATCCGGGGCACGAAGATAAATCTTGGAAAAAGTTTTATGAGGAAGCGTTAGACAAATTTTTTACTGGCAGTTATGAAGGTGAGTATGAAATAAACCTTATCTCCGAATTTGAAAAATATTTACCCGAAAATCCGGCTTGGAAGGTTGATTAAATGTTACTATATGCACGTGGAAATGAAGATGATTTTTTAAGTGAAGATGATATTCGTGAAGCCGTATATTCTTCATTAGAGAAATTAGGTTATAAAAAAAGAGTACTCACAATTCCCCCTGATTTTACTCGGTTTCATTCGCAAGCGGGAATTCTTACTCAATATTCTTATAAATATTATAAAGAATATATGACTGATATTTTACCTGCTTTAGGAACTCATGTAGCAATGACTGAAAATGAAATTTCTAATATGTATCCCGGGATTCCAAAAGAATTATTCCGTGTACACAATTGGAGGAATGATCTAATAACTTTAGGTGAAGTACCATCCGATTTTATTAAAGAAGTTTCCGAAGGGAAATTAAATTATGCATGGCTCGCTCAAGTAAATAAAATTTTGGTTGAAGGCAATTATGACCTTATCCTTTCGATTGGACAGGTAGTTCCTCATGAAGTTGTCGGAATGGCGAATTACAATAAAAATATTTTTGTTGGCACAGGCGGAAAAGATGGAATAAATAAAAGCCATTTTCTTGGTGCAGTTTATGGAATGGAAAGAATGATGGGAAGAGCCGATACACCGGTTCGTAAAGTGCTTAATTATGCTTCTGATAATTTTGCTACCAATCTCCCAATTATTTATATGCAAACAGTAATCGGAAAAGATGAATCAGGAAAATTAGTAATGCGTGGTTTATATATAGGAGATGATTATGAATGTTTCCGTCTTGCTGCCGAGCTATCTCAAAAAGTTAATTTTCAGATGCTTGATAAACCATTAAAGAAAGTAGTCGTTTATCTTGACGAACACGAATTTAAAAGTACTTGGCTTGGTAATAAAAGTATATACAGAACCAGAATGGCAATTGAGGATAATGGGGAGTTAATTGTACTCGCTCCCGGTCTTCATCAATTTGGAGAAGATAAAGAGATCGACCGATTAATTAGAAAATATGGTTACGTTACAACACCGGAAGTTTTAGATGCAGTTGATAAAAATGAAGAACTTCAGAATAATCTAAGTGCGGCGGCTCATTTAATTCATGGGTCTTCTGAAAATAGATTTAAAATTACTTATTGTCCGGGGCATCTTACAAAAGAAGAGATTAAAAGCGTTAATTTTGAGTTTGCTGATTTAGGCATGATGATGAAAAAATATAACCCTGAAAAACTTCACGATGGTATTAATATAATGCCTGATGGAGAAGAGATATTTTATGTTTCAAATCCGGCTCTCGGATTATGGTCTTTCAAAGATCGATTTATAAATAATTGAATAAATAGGAGTATATAATTATGAAAAAAGCCGATATAGGTCTCGTTGGTCTTGCAGTTATGGGTGAAAACTTAGTTCTTAATATGGAAAGTAAAGGATTCACTGTTTCTGTATTTAATCGTTCATTAGATAAAGTTGATAATTTCGTTAATGGAAGAGGGAAAGGTAAAAATATTATTGGAACCCATTCGATTGAAGAATTAGTAAAATCTATTGAGTCTCCTCGCAAAGTGATGCTTATGGTCAAAGCCGGAAAACCGGTTGATGATTTTATTGATTTATTAATACCACATCTCGATAAAGGTGATATTATTATAGATGGCGGTAATTCACATTTCCCTGATACAACGAGAAGAACAAAATATGTAGAAGAAAAAGGATTCTTATATATAGGTACAGGCGTTTCTGGCGGTGAAGAAGGTGCGCTTAAAGGTCCTTCAATAATGCCAGGTGGTTCTAAAGCTGCATGGGAATTAGTTAAGCCAATTTTCCAATCAATTGCTGCCAAAGTGGAAGACGGAACTCCATGCTGTGATTGGGTGGGCGAAAATGGAGCAGGGCACTTCGTCAAAATGGTACACAACGGAATTGAATATGGCGATATGCAATTAATTTGCGAAGCTTATCAAATTATGAAAGATTATGTGGGCTTATCTTACGATGAGATGTATCATGTGTTCAAAGAATGGAATGAAGGGGATTTAGATAGCTATTTAATTGAAATTACAAGAGATATATTAAATTATAAAGATGAAGACGGACAGCCCTTAGTAGAAAAAATTCTTGACACGGCAGGACAAAAAGGTACCGGTAAATGGACTGTTATATCATCGCTTGATGAAGGTGCGCCGCTTACTTTAATTGGAGAGGCAGTTTATGGAAGAACTTTATCAGCTCTTAAAGATGAAAGAGTAGAAGCATCAAAAATTCTTTCCGGTCCAGTTCCAAAATTTGAAGGTGATAAAAAAGCATTCATTAATGATTTAATGAAAGCCCTTTATGCTTCTAAAATTGTTTCTTATGCGCAAGGATATGTCCTTATGCGCAATGCAGCTAATGCTTATAACTGGAATCTTAATTATGGCGGTATAGCGTTGATGTGGCGTGGCGGTTGTATTATCCGTTCGGCTTTCTTAGGTAAAATAAAAACAGCTTTTGACAACAACCCGAAACTAACTAATTTATTACTCGATCCTTTCTTCAAAGAGAAGATAGAAGAATCACAAGCCGCTTGGAGAAGAGTTGTAGCTAAATCAGTAGAGAATGGAATTTGGATTCCGGCCCTTAGCACTGCTCTTAATTATTTTGATGGGTTTAGGAATAACCGTTTGCCTGCAAATTTATTGCAAGCTCAAAGAGATTATTTCGGTGCTCATACTTATGAGAGAATTGATAAACCGAGAGGTGAATTTTATCATACAAACTGGACGGGTACAGGCGGAGATACTGCATCTTCCACATATAATGTTTAAATTAATGGGTCAAATTAAATATTTTTTAGGTGATTAATCGTGAACAAAAATGGTATTGAGCTCTTAAAGCTTACAGGTAACACAATTCGTATTCTTTCAGCTGAAGGAGTGGAAAAGGCAAATTCAGGACATCCCGGTTTGCCAATGGGTATGGCGGATGTAGCCGCTGTTTTATGGACAGAATTCTTAAAACATAATCCTGAAGACCCGAAATGGATTAATAGAGATCGTTTTGTGCTCTCGGCTGGTCATGGCTCAATGCTCCTCTATTCTATGCTTCACCTCTCAGGTTATGATTGTACAATTGAAGACTTAAAATCATTTAGGCAGTGGGGTAGTCGCACACCCGGACATCCTGAATATGGTATGTTAGATGGTGTTGAAACTTCAACTGGTCCACTTGGGCAGGGTTTGAGCAATGGAATCGGTATGGCGATTGCTGCTAAAATGATGAATGCTCGCTTCGATGATAATTTAATTGGTAATCATTATATATATGGTATTATGAGTGATGGCGATTTAATGGAAGGAATTTCGCATGAATCTTGTTCTTTAGCAGGTCATCTTGGACTTGGCAATATTATTTATTTCTATGATGATAATAGTATAACTATTGAAGGCAGTACATCTATTTCATTTTCAGAAAATACCGCAATGAGATTCGAGGCCTATGGATGGCAAGTACTAAATATCACAGCTTATGATTATAATGCAATACGAGATGCAATAGTAGAAGGACAAAAAGAAACTACGAAACCAACAATTATAATTACCAAATCGCATATAGGTTTCGGAAGCCCTAATAAAGTCGATACTTCAGAAGTTCATGGATCACCGCTTGGTAAATCAGAATTAGAAATTACTAAGAAGTATCTTGATTTTCCGTTAGAAAAAGAGTTTTACATTCCCGAAAAAGTTGCGGAACTTTTTGCAAAAAGAAAAGAGGAACTTCAACAAGAATATAATGAGTGGAAAAATGATTTTAACGGGTGGAGCAAAAAAAATCCGGATCAATTTGAATTATTAGAAAAATATTTGGAAAGTTGGGTACCTGAAAATCTTGAAGAAGAATTATTAAAAGTAGCTCCAAAAGAGCCGTCAGCTTCAAGAACTCTTTCAAGTAAGGTTATTCAAAGGATTGCTGAATTAGTCCCAAGTTTTATTGGAGGATCCGCCGATCTCGCTCCTTCAACGAATACTTTTATGAAAGGATATTCTGCGATTTCAAGAGATGATTTTTCAGGGAAAAATTTTCATTTTGGTATTCGAGAACATGCCATGGGAGCTATAGTTAATGGGATAGTTCTATACGGAGGTTTTAAGGCTTTTGGTTCTACATTTTTTGTGTTCTCCGATTATATGCGTCCAACAATTCGTTTAGCTTCAATCATGGAATTACCTGCAATTTATGTATTTACACACGATAGTATATTTGTTGGTGAAGATGGGCCTACACATGAACCAATCGAACAACTTGCAGTTCTTAGAGCTATACCTCATGTTACTGTATTCAGACCCGCTGATGGAGTAGAAACAGCAATGGCTTGGGCTTATACTTTACGAAATACTAAAAATCCTGTTGCGTTAATATTAACACGTCAAAAAATCGAAGCATTTGAAAAAGAGGCTGATTTTAATCCAAATGATGTTTTAAAAGGAGCTTACATTGTTTCTAAGGAAAAATCAGATAAACCGGATTTAGTGATTGCCGCAAGCGGTTCAGAAGTACCTGTCGCAGCGGATGCTAAAAAATTATTAGAAAGTGATTTTAATATACGGGTAGTTTCAATTCCTTCAAAAGAAGTTTTTGAAAAACAGAGTTATGAATTTAAGAATAATTTATTCCCGTCTGATGTGCCGGTAGTAATTATTGAAGCTGCCTCGATGATGGGCTGGGGCGATCTATTCAGACAGAAACTACTTACAATTGGGATAGAACATTTTGGTGCTTCTGCCCCTTATAAAACTCTCGCTAAAGAATATGGATTTACGGGAGAAAGTGTTGCAAAAAAAATTAAGGAATGGATAAAATAAAATGGATGTACGATATTCACCTGATCAAAAAGGTTTTAAACAATTTTCAACTGATGAACTCCGTCAATCATTTCTGATTGACGGTCTTTTTCAGAAAAATAAAATTCCAATGGTTTATTCTGATGTTGACCGTTCCATAACCGGTTCGGTTGTGCCTATGGGTAAATCTCTAAAATTAGAAGCCTCTAAAAAAGAGATGTCTGCGGATTACTTTTTGGAGAGACGTGAAATTGGTGTTATTAATATTGGCGCTCCCGGCTCAGTAACTATTGACGGTAAGATATATAAAATGGCCTCCCGTGATGGTCTGTATATTGGCAAAGGTGCAAAGAAAATAGAATTTAAGAGTAGCAATGCACAAAATCCGGCTAAATATTATTTTGTAAGTTATCCTGCACATAAAGAATATCCCATTGCTCATATCAAATTTGCCGATGCTACTCCACGCCCGCTTGGCACTTTAGAGCAGGCAAACAAAAGAACTATTTACCAGTATATTCATCCCGGTACAGTTCCTACATGTCAATTGGTAATGGGACTTACGGAATTAGAATCAGGCTCGGTTTGGAATACAATGCCTGCACATACTCATCAACGCCGCTCCGAAGTTTATCTTTATTTTGATATGAAACCGGATACATTAGTATTCAATTTATTAGGTTCTCCTGAAGAAACTCGTCATATCGTAATGCGTAATGAACAAGCTGTCCTTTCGACAAGTTGGTCTATGCACTCCGGATGCGGTACTCAGAGCTATACTTTCATTTGGGCTATGGGTGGTGAAAATCAGGTATTTGATGATATGGATCATATTGCAATGGATAGATTAAAATAATTATAGGAAAGAAAAAATGATTTTAGATAAATTTAGACTAGACGGAAAGACAGCAATAGTTACAGGTTCTAATAGAGGTATCGGTCAATACTATGCTCTTGCACTTGCTGAAGCGGGCGCAGATATTATTGGTGTTTCTTATGAAAGTGATTTCACAGAAACTACTAAATTAATTGAAGCAGCAGGAAGAAAATTCAATTCCTTCAATAGCGATTTTTCTGATAGAGAGTCAGTCTATAAATTTATCTCCGATGTAAAAAAAGATTTTAAGCAAGTCGATATACTCGTCAATAATGCGGGTACTATTTTAAGAAAGCCTGTCGCTGAACATCCTGATGAATTTTGGGATAAAGTAATTGATGTAAATCTAAATTCTCAATTTATTCTTACACGCGAATTTGGAAAAGATATGGTTGAAAGAGGATCAGGTAAAGTTATTTTTATTGCATCGCTTCTTTCATTTCAAGGTGGAATTACAGTTCCCGGATATGCTGCTTCTAAAGGTGCTATTAAACAGTTAACTATGGCATTCTCAAATGAATGGGCAGGCAAAGGTGTTAACGTAAATGCAATCGCTCCCGGTTACATTGCCACTGATAATACAAAAGCATTACGCGAAGACCCTATAAGAAACCAATCAATATTAGATCGTATTCCTGCCGGTAAATGGGGATTGCCTGAAGACCTAATGGGTACAATAGTATTCCTAGCATCAAGTGCATCCGATTATCTTAATGGAACCGTTATAACAGTTGATGGTGGTTGGATGGGAAGGTAGGTTTAAGTTTTCCCTTCTGCCGTTATGAAATTTTCGTGCACTCTAATAACTGTTTGATTCTTTGGGGGATGTCTTCTATAACCAAAATATTTGCTTTCCTAAAGTCTTCCTTTTTCATTTCCTTGAGACTAATCTCTAAATGTTACATACATTCGTTTAAATATTTTCTTTCGTTTTTAACAAATGAGTATAATTTTATATCTAAGTTCACTCACACAATCTTTCAATTTTAAAATAATTATTATAAACTACCTTCACTAAGATTGTGATATTTTCCACAGAACAAAAAAAATAATTGACATAATTGTAAAAAATAAGTTATTTTTGAACCGTGATTCATTAATAAAAGGTTGTTATAAAATAATTATGAAGATTTTACGATTCTTAGTGATATCCATTCTGGCTGCGAGTTTTGCAAACGCACAAAATAACAGTGAGGTTAAATCACTCCCTGATAGTTTAAGTATGGATACGATTGCTAATTCAATTCTAATTCGAAATGGTAACTCCATCGATAATCTTTCATTATCTCTTAAAGATGCAATTGAAATATCTCTAAAGAATAGTGATAAGATTAGGCAATATGAGATGAGATTAGAGCAGAAGGAAGATGAAAATCTTGCCGCATGGAGTAATTTTCTTCCCTCTATCGATCTAGAATGGAAATACACTCATCTTAATGATCCGCTCTCAATCGATTTAGACCCAATTCGACAAGTGATTATACAGATGCAATCAAGCAACCAAGCAGAAATTACAAATATTTATGGACTATTGTCAGGCAAACCTGCATTAACAGCCGACCAAAAGAAACTTGTTGCATCTGCAGCTTCTGATCAATTGAATGGACTCTTACCACCATTTTCAGAAACTCTTAAAAAACAAGATTATAAGACCGCAGCATTTATCGGAGTTCAACCTTTATTTGTAGGCGGAAAATTAATTGCGGCAAAAAAATATGCAGCTTCTGAAGAAGAATATTCACGCTTAGAATTAACTAAAATAAAGAATGATGTTACAAACGAAACGATAAAATACTACCTTCAAACAATTCTTATGCAGGAAGTTGTAAAAACAAGAATAGATGTCGTTGATGGCATAAGAATGCATAGAAATGATGCACAAAAACTATTTGATGAAGGATTAATAGCTAATTACCATTTATTGCGTGCAGAAGTAGCAGTCGCAGAAGCCGAACGAAATTTAACTAAAGATCAAAATTCTTTAGCTACATTAATGGTCGCTTTAAAAATAAACCTGGGAATTGATTCGGAAGAAAAGATAAATCTATCTGATTCGTTAGTCTATTCTGAAATTCAAGATAGCTTAAAGCAGTTAACAAATAGTGCCATTGATAATAATCCTTTATTAAAGATGATAGGACAGAAGAGAATTGCAGCGGCTCAGAAATATAATTCTGCAAGAAGTGAATTTTTACCAAAAATTGCCGCTTTCGCTCGATATGATTTATATCCTGAATATCTATCTGCTTTAGAACCACGCTGGGCAGTAGGAGTTTCTGCTCAAATTAATCTTTTTCATGGTTTCAGAGATTATCTTAATCTCCAATCAGCAAATAAACTCGAAGACGAAGTAAGTTTTTTAGAGGCTGATGCTATAAAAAAAGTTACCCTTCAGACTACTAATTTTTATAATAATTTAATAACTGCTTCCTCTGATTATAAAAAACTTAATGCCACACTTAATCTTGCTCAAGAAAATTTAAGACAGAATGATAAAAGATTCCATAGCGGACTTGGCACATCACTCGAAGTAATTGATGCACAATTATCTCTTGAGAAAGTAAAATTGGATCGTCTTTCTGCTCTTTATAATTATTTTAGTTTTATGAGTGAAATATATACATCGAATAATAATATTGATGAATTAATACGAATTTGGAATATAGGAGAGAATAAATAAAATGAAGAAAGAATATATAATACTTTCGATACCTGTTACTTTAATAATTGCGGCTATTTTATTCCTGCTATTTAAGTCTCCTGATAAAGAAAATAGTATTCAAGGAATTGTAGAAACAACTGAGATAGATGTTGCATCAAAAATTCCGGGAAGAGTTTCGGAAATTTTAGTAAAGGAAGGCGATAAAGTTTCTAAAGGTGAAATTTTAGCTAAACTTGAATCAAAAGAGATGACAGCTAAATTAGAGCAGGCTAAAGGGATTTTTCAAGCAGCTTCTGAAAAATATGCTATGGCTAAAAAAGGTGCCCGTGAAGAAGAAAAAAGAGGTGCTCAAAAACTATATCTACAAGCTAAGTATCAATTTGATTATGCTTCAACAACATGGAATCGATTTCAAAAACTTTATGCTGATAAAGTAATTTCGACTCAGGAAAAAGATGAAATAGAATTTAAGTTTAATGCTGCTCGCGAACAAATGGAGGCAGCTAAAGCAAAATATGATATGGCAATTAATGGAGCGCGCCCGGAAGAGATTATAGCTGCTGAAGGATTAATGCATCAGGCTGAAAATGGAGTTAAAGAAGCAGAAGCATATTTTGCCGAATTAGAAATTAAGGCTCCTGATGATGGTGAGCTTTCTAAATTGATTGTTGATAATGGTGAAATTGTTTCAAGCGGTTATCCGATAGCTACAATTATAAATCCTGATGAATATTATGTAGTTCTTCAAGTACGTGAAGATTATTTAAGTAATTTTGAGATGAATAAAGTTTTTAATGGTGTAATTAAAGCAGGCAATAAGCAGGAAAAATTTAAAGTCTATTTTATATCACCAATGGGGGATTTTGCATCATGGAAACCGACTAATCAAAAAGGGGATTTTGATTTAAGAACTTTTGAAGTAAGGTTAAAACCGATAAATAAAATAAATTCCTTACGTCCGGGTATGACAGTAAATATTAAGTTAGATTAATTACAATGTTCAAACAGAGCAAAATATCACGAGTAGCAAAAAGAGAATTTAAAAGAATATTAGAAAGAAAGACTCTCTACTTTTTAATAATAATTCTGCCGATGTTTATCTTTCTCCTTATCGGTTCGATCTATAAAAACGAAATTATGAGAGAACTCCCTGCGGCGGTTATTGATTATGACCATACACAATTATCTCGTACTGCTGTTCAAATGTTTGAGTCATCAGGATCTATTGCAATTAAAGAACATTTAGTTTCACTTGATGAGATTAAGAAGGAATTTAGAAGGGGAAAAATTCAGTGTGCTATTATAATTCCTAATAATTTTGAAAAAGACGTAAAATCAGGAAAGCAAACTTCTATCACAGTTTACAAAAATTCTTCTAATGTTATTGTAGGTAGTCTTTTATTAAAAGAAGCTTCCACGATTATCAAAACAATTTCTGCGGGAGTACAACTTAAAAAAATTCAATCATCAGGACATACAAAAGATGAAGCAATGAATATAATGATGCCTATTAAGCTTGATACTCATTCATTATATAATCCAAATTATAGTTACGTTAATTATTTTGTGCCGGGACTTGTTACATTCATTCTCCAGATGATGATAATGATTGCATCTGTACTGATTATTAGTTCTGAATTTGCACACGAAACATTTGGAGAAGTTGTAGAATTATCAGGTGGTAGTGAAATGTCAATTTTATTTGGCAAGGCAATTCCGCATATATTAATAAATAGCGCTTCGGCATTTCTTATTGTTGGAATTATTTTTCCATTATTTGGTGTAATTGTTAACGGCAGTTATCTTTTAATTTTATCACTATTTATATTATTTATTATTGTTTGCGTTATGTTCGGAATAATGATATCGAGCTTATTCAAAGATCAATTTATGGCAACTGAAGTAGCTGTATTCATTAATACACCAGGATTTATTTTTAGCGGATTTACTTTTCCATTATGGGGGATGCCGGTAATACATAATATCTTCGGTAATATGATGCCATATACTCATTTCCTTTCTGCATATATAAAACTTTCTCAAATGAATACAAGATTATTCGCGGTCAAATATGACTTAATAATTCTTACTTCTTTTTTGATTGTTTCGGTGGTGGTAAGTTTATTTATGATTAGAATGCGTGTTAAAAAATATGAAAAATAGATTAAATATCTTATTTGAATTATTAAAAAGGGAAATTAGAATTATCATTAAAGATAAAGATATATTTATGGTAATATTAATTGCTCCTTTATTTTATTCTTTTTTTTATGGTTCGATTTATTTTAATAAGTCAGAGAATAATGTTCCATTTGCAATAGTGGATTATGATAATTCCATTTCATCCAAGAAATTAATTCGTATGTTAGATGCTGCTTCAATGATTGAAGTGAAAGAAATTACCACCGATCCGCAAATTGCACAAATTGAAATTGAAGCTGGAAATATTTCAGGTTACTTATTTATTCCCGATAATTTTGAAAGCTCTATTAAAAGTAAAACCGGTGTAGTCCTTAACTCATACTTGAACACAACACGTTTTCTTATTTCAAACGATCTTAATAAAGCAATTAATGAAACTGTCGCTGATTTTAATAAATCGCTTACTTTAAAGTATTATTATGGAAAAGGTATTAATAAAGATGCTGCTCAAACATACATAGAGCCGGTTGCAACAGATATAAGAAGTATGTTTAATACTACCGATTCTTATGGCGATTTCCTCATTCCGGCTATCTTGATTTTAATTTTACAACAGACTTTATTTTTTGGACTTTCAGAAAGTATAGCAAAAGAAAATGAATTTAATACCCTAAAAGATTATTTTTCCCAGGCAAAAAATAAAATAAATCTTATCATTCATGGTAAGAGTTTATTTTATCTTATTATCTCTTCAGCTTATGCGCTATTTTTCTTTACAATCGTTTATTCGGTTTTTAATGTGCCATTTAGAGGGAGTGCAGTGGTATTTGCATTAATTACTTTATTACTTCTTTTAACTGTTATTTATTACTCTCTATTTATAGCGTCATTCTTTAAGAGAAAAATATTGGCTTTGCAGTTCCTTACTCTTACTTCGTATCCAATATTTCTAATTTCGGGATATAGCTGGAGATTGGATTCAATGCCATTATTAGTAAAATGGATTGCTTACTTAATTCCAAGTACTCCATTTTATAGTGCTTTCGTTAGGGTTATACAAATGGGGGCAGGTTTTAATGATATACTTCCTGAAATAGCTCACCTACTTATTCTTCTAATGGTATCTTATTTGGTTCTTTATTTTAGGATGAAGTCTATGAGAAAATCTTTCGGAACTGATTAATTAAATATGGCTTCCTTATGGACCGTTTCATCTCTATTAATAAAAATAATACAACGGGCAAATATTCCAAGACAACTAACCATTTATATTCAATCCATACACCATGATTTTTGTAGCTCAATAATGTAAAGGAAGTTAAACTTATAGTTGATGCAAAAATAATTCCGCTCCACTTTGGTACGAATGGAAGTAGCACTACTAACCATAATACATACCAAGGATGTACGACCGGTGAAAATATTAATAACAAAATAACCGAAAAATATAATTTTTCTTTTATCTCATAATTCGCAAATAAAAGGATGAGGTATGAGAGAAGAAATAATCCTCCTGAAATCATTCGGGATTCTTGGTTATTCCTTAGAATCATATTTATAATATCAAATACAAATCCGTTATACATCCAATTCTTAGAAAATAGAATCAAAGCTTCAAACGGATTAGAATTGAAGATATAAGGAATAAAAAGTGCAGCAGTTACAGTAACCGGAATAAGGATTGATTTAGCTCTATCTTTTATTGTTTTTTCATACAAAAATAATATTGGGAGAAACAAACCTATAGTCGGCTTTATTGCAATCGATAAGCCTAATGAAACGAAAGCTCCTAATTTTTTATTTCCGAAATAGAGATAGAAAAAAAGTGCAGTAAAATATATCCCGAAAATATCAACATGTGAATCGACAATAAACTGAAAGATTGGAAGTGGGCATAAGACGTATAATAAAGCATATTTTAGGGAATAATTATTTTCTCTTAAATATTTATATAGAAGAAAGACCGTCCCAAACTCAAAGAGTATAATTAAGAATTTTATCCCGTTAATCGATTCCCCACCAATCAAATATGCAATAAAAAATAAAATTTCACTTAATGGAAAATAAATTGTAGGCATACTCGGAAAATTAATAAATTTGGGAAGTGATGCGGTATGAAGGAAATTGAGAGCCGGATTATTAGGGGCATATAGATACGGATTTATGCCATTGGCTTGTACTTTTCCATCCCAAATATAGCGGAAGACATCATCTGAACCTATCGGATTTATTTCTAAAAGAAATATCCGAAGGATTATACCGATGCCAAATAAAAAAAAGAGACGATGGAAATCGAAATCGTTGCGAAGAAGCAGCCAAACTATAATTAAATAAAAGAGAGAAGTGATGATAAATATCGGAGTGTAATAATTTACAGTATTTAATCCATCTAATCGCATCAATAGTAGTGCAATTGAAGTTAATGCCAATAAAACATATATATATAACTCTTTTCTATTTATCATAATTGTATATTATTTTAATGCAATTATAGTCTAATTTTGAACTTATTTCCAACGTATTTTATTTCTTTATTACTTATCAATTTCATAATATTTATTAAAATGATAAAAGCATTAATGCCGGAATTAGAGAAATAATTAATATTTACACTGAATTATCTTATTTGTGAAATGGCATTATTTATGCAACTAAATAAGAAAATCAAAATTCTGGCTGACTATGAGCATACACTATATCGATGTTGCAATAATTATTGGGTACTTTGCCGTTGTGGTTTTACTTGGCATCTGGGTATCGAGAAAATCTGTTAAAGATATGAACTCTTATTTTCTTGGAGGTAATTCACTCCCGTGGTGGATTCTTGGCGTATCAAATGCTTCCGGCATGTTCGATATTACAGGAACTATGTGGCTTGTTTATATCCTTTTTGTTTATGGTCTTAAAAGTGTATTCATTCCTTGGCTCTGGCCCATATTTAACCAAATCTTTTTAATGGTATTCTTATCAATTTGGCTTCGTAAATCTAAAGTAATGACGGGTGCAGAATGGATTGAGACACGCTTTGGGAAGGGTGAAGGTGCTAGATTAGCTCATATTATTGTTGTGATTTTTGCTCTTATAAGTGTTGTAGGATTTATTGCTTATGATTTTAAGGGCATTGGTAAATTTGCTGCCATCTTCCTCCCATGGAATTTATCTCCTGATACTTACGCCATAATATTAATGAGTTTAACTGCTATTTATGCAATTAAAGGAGGGATGATCAGCGTTGTTATAACAGAAGTTCTCCAATTTATAGTTATGTCAATTGCTTCGATCGCAGTGGGTATTATTGCAATGAATGCTGTTTCGCCTGAAATGCTTAATTCAGTCATCCCCGCTGGTTGGAAGGATATTACTTTCGGCTGGAACTTAGACCTAAATTGGACAGGGTTAATTGATGCCGTTAATGCTCAAATCAATAAAGATGGTTACGGACTTTTTACGATATTTTTTATGTTGGTTCTTTTCAAAGGGCTATTAGTCAGTTCTGCCGGACCTGCACCGAACTATGATATGCAAAGAATCCTTGCAACCAAATCGCCTAAGGAAGCAGCTAAAATGAGCGGGTTTGTTTCTTTAGTACTTTTCCTCCCTCGCTATATGATGATTGCCGGTATTACTGTTTTAGCACTTGTTTTTCTTAGTCCTCAATTAATAGCAATGGGGGATAAGATCGATTTTGAAATGGTTCTTCCATTTGTACTCAAAAATCAAATCCCTGTTGGTTTAGTTGGTTTACTATTAGCCGGGTTAATTGCTGCATTTATGTCAACATATGCAGCCACTATCAATGCCGCACCCGCATATGTTGTAAATGATATTTATAAAAAATATATTAATCCGAATGCCGAACCGAAAAAGTATGTTCACATGAGTTATATTATTTCGATTGCATTTGTAATTATTGGCTTTGTTTTCGGAATGATTGTAGAATCGATCAATCAAGTTACACTATGGATTGTTAATGCTCTCTATGGTGGCTACACAGCAGCAAATATTCTTAAATGGTACTGGTGGAGACTTAATGGGTATGGTTATTTCTGGGGCATGGTTGCCGGTATTGGTGCAGCATTACTCACTCCCGTTCTTGTTCCTTCTCTATCTGCTCTTAATGCATTCCCATTATTGCTATTGGTCTCCTTAATTGGATGTATAGTCGGAAGTTTGCTCACTGAGCAGGAATCGGATGAAGTATTGATTAAATTTTATACAACAGTTAATCCTTGGGGATTCTGGAAACCGATTGCAATTAAAGCCAAAGCACTATATCCTCATTTTGAACCAAACAAAAATTTTGGTAAAGATATGATTAATGTTGTTACCGGTATTATTTGGCAGGTTAGTTTAATTGCTATTCCTATCTATTTTGTAATTCATGAACGATTATATCTATTTATAGGAATTGGTGTGTTAGTCATTACATCCTTAATTCTGAAATATAATTGGTGGAATAAACTTGATGAAGAATGTGCAGAATTTAATCCTGCTGGACCAAATAAAATTATTAACTAAAGGGAAATTATGATTAAAGAGCAATTCGAAATTAGATTAAATAAACTTTTTGATGAACATGAACGTTTAATTACAACTAAGAATGAACCTGTTGAAAAAAATAATGGGGTTTATACTCGTTATAAGAATGCAATTGTAACTGCAGAGCACACTCCAATATTCTGGCGATATGATTTAGATTTTAATGCCAATCCATATTTAATGGAGCGAATTGGTGTTAATGCCGCTTTTAATTCAGGGGCAATTGAATATAATGGGAAATATCTTCTTTTTGTTAGGGTTGAAGGTGCTGATAGAAAATCCTTCTTTGCTGTTGCCGAATCACCAAATGGAATAGATAATTTTAGATTTTGGGATTACCCAATTACGATGCCCGAAACCGATGACCCTGATATAAATGTTTATGATTTACGTGTATTAAAACATGAAGATGGCTGGTTTTATGGGTTGTTCTGTACTGAAAGAAAAGACCCTGCTGCTTTAAAAGGGGATACATCTTCTGCTTATGCAAAATGTGGTATTGCTCGCACTAAAGATTTTATTAATTGGAATAGACTTCCGGATTTAATTTCACTATCGCCTCAACAACGAAATGTTGTTCTTCACCCTGAATTTATTGATGGAAAGTATGCTTTTTATACTCGTCCGCAAGATGGTTTTATCGATGCAGGATCAGGTGGCGGTATTGGATGGGCTTTATCTGATTCTATCGAACTTCCTCAAATTGGTACAGAATCGATTATCGATGACCGTGTTTATCATACTATTAAGGAAGTTAAAAACGGTATGGGTCCTTCTCCTATAAAAACAGAAAAAGGGTGGCTCCAATTAGCGCATGGAGTAAGGAATACTGCCGCAGGTTTGCGATATGTATTGTATTTATTCTTAACTGACTTAAAAGAACCAAACAAAGTAATAGCTCGTCCTGCTGGTTATTTTATTGCTCCGGATGGCGATGAAAGAATCGGTGATGTATCCAATGTTGTTTTTAGTAATGGCTGGATAGAAAAAAGTAATGGTGAAGTTTATATTTATTATGCTTCTTCAGATACTCGTATGCACGTTGCGGTTTCTTCGGTTGATCAACTTCTTGATTATGTGCTCAATACTCCTGAAGATGGATTAAGAAGTGCAGCTTCGGTTGAATCAAGAAATAAATTAATTAGAAAAAATTTGAATCTACTTAGAAAGTAATTTTTTTTCATGGTGCCTCCCATGAAATATATGCCATGCAAAATTGAACTATTGATTGCATGGCATTTTTTTTGGAAAAGGAACATTTTAGAAGTAAATTAACTGCCATTGAATTAGGCTGTCTTGATGAAAAATCAGAATATTATGAATAAAATTAAAAGTTATATAACAAAAATATTTCAGAATCCGGGTATCATAATTCTTCTTATTTTAATTCCTGTATATTTTATTTCTTTTTCATTCCTACACACTAAAAAAGTTGAAGGTCCTGTTGAAATATATTTTGCCGATAGAGTAACAGCTGCTCATAAAATTCTAATCGATAGATATAACATACAAAATGAAGGAAAAGTAAAAGTTATACCACTCGATTTTCCAAATTTCGATTTCAGCACCAATGAAAGAAAGGAAGTATTAGCACGTTCTCTTAGGGGCAGAGGAGACGGGATAGACCTTTTTGCTGTGGATGTTATATGGGTTCAGAGATTTGCAAAATGGTGTGAGCCTTTTAATAAATATTTCTCACAAGAAGAGATTTCTAAAATCCATCCTTATGTTTTAGAGTCATGTTATTCAGATGGTGCTTTGGTAGCTATACCTTTAGATTTTGTACAAGGAGTTCTATACTATCGTGAAGACCTTTTAGCTAATCTCCCAAATGGTAAGAAAATTATTAATGCCGTTAATAACAATATCACTTGGGAAGAATTTATTAAAATTGGTAAATCAATAAAAACAGATAATCCATTTTATACTTTTCCTGCTGCTGACAACGAAGGACTTATTTGTATTTTTGTTGAACAGTTACTTGGACTTGATAAAAATTATTTTAAGAAATATGGTTTCAATTTTAATACACCCGAAGCAGAAAAAGCTCTTCTATTACTTGTCGATTTGGTTAATAAATATCAATTATCTCCACGTGAAGTAGTTTATTATACTGAAGTACCGAGTTACCAAAGCTTCATTAAAGATAATGGTGTTTTTCTATGGGGATGGCCCAGTTATGATAAAGATTTCTTAGATTCACCGATAGATACAAGCATCGAAAAAAAATTAAAAAAAACAGCTGTTCCTCATTTCAAAGGAGCTACTCCGGCATCAACTTTCGGTGGCTGGAATCTTATGATCTCTAAATTTTCAAATAAAAAAAAGGAAATAGTCGATTTTATAAAATTTCTATTGCGTGAAGATTCACAAGAACTTTTTTATAAAGAGAGTGGTTATCTCCCTGTTTTGAAAAAATTCTATAAGGAAGATGGATTTAAGAAAAAATACCCGGAATTTGAACAGTTTACTAAAATTATTGAATCAGGTGTTCATCGTCCTGCACATTCCGAATACACCAAATATTCTAAAATAATGTCGTTTCATTTTGAGAGAGCTATTAGAAATAAAATAAGTGTAAAGCAGGCATTAAGTGATTGCACAAACGCTATTCAAATGGAGAAATTAATGTTAAGAGAATTTCCTAAGAGCAAATAATGTTTGATAAATTTCAAAATAAACTATCTCGTTACCGATTCGAATTAAGGCATATTTCCATATTTATCATTCTCCTTATTCTATTTCAGATTTTACTTGCATTCATGCAGAAGAATATGCTTACTGAATTTTTATATGATGCACAGGAATGGTATAAAAAAGATAATGCAGAAAGAATAGCAATCGTTACAGCTACATCTATGGAATTAATGTTCGAAAATATGTTTATGAATAAACCGGTAGAAGAATCGCAGGAAAGAAATATTATATATTCATTTAATGTAATTTTTAGACAGCAACTTCTCCAAAAAAGCGTTAATGATATCTCGCTTATTCTTATGAAAAATAACAAAATTTATATTGTAGATACCGGTCAAAAAATATATTCATTTTTAAGTGAGGATTTAGCTCCTTATAATCCCGATGATAAAAAGTATCAAAAGATTGTACGTCTTTTCCTTGATAATAAAGAGAAGATGAAATCGGAAGAGGTAATTAATACAACTCTTGATTCTGATAATTCATTTAATATTCTCGTACCTTTTGTTCCCGATGGTGAATATCTTGGAATGATGTATATGCACATTGCCCCTGATTTTACTTTCCTTACCGATGAAGTAACATCAAATTTTGATGAAATGACGATGATTTACTCATCATTAATGCTTGTGGGTTTAATTGGTATTTTCTTAGTATCTTCTTATGCTGTAAGAGAAAGAAATAAAGCTCAAGAAGAATTATACAAGGAGCATGAAGAGAATCTTAAAAAGCAGATCAGGTTAGAAAAAGAGTCTCTTTTTACAAAGCGCATTTATCATACCCATCATAAAGCTGAAAAAATTATGGGATTTATTAAAGATGACGTGAGGCAAATCAATAGCGATAATCTTCCGGATGCTAAAAAGCGGGTAATAACTTATTCAAATTTCATTTCACGTATAATCTATGATATGAAATGGTACGATCAAGAGATTAATACTATTATTAATCCGATGTTTAAAACAGATATCAATGCAGTTATTCGATTTATTGTTGATAATGTCTTTCTTAGGATTTCGAGTAAAAATGAGATGTTTAATTTTGAACTCGATTTAGATAATTCGCTACCATTAGTTAATGTAAATGAATTTGTCGTTTGGGAAATATTAGAACCATTGATTCAAAATAGTATTGATCATGGTAATACTCAATCAATTGAAATAAAAATTAAAACAAAGTATGAAAAAGCAGATGATGTTACTATGATATATATAGAAGATAATGGTAATGGTATCGCAGAAGAATTAATGTTGAAGAACAAAAACGGTATTAGAAAATTATTTCTTGAAAATGAATCTACCAAAAAAGATGGAGGTACACATTCAGGATATGGTTGTTATATAGCCTATCAAATGGGTGTAGAAAGATGTGGCTGGGAAATTGATGCAGCCAATTTGCCAGATGCTGGTTGTAGGTTCGAAATTTCTATTAATCATAAATGGGGTTATTCAGTTGAAAGATGATAATATTCGTATTCTCCTTATAGAAGACGAAAGCTTTGATGTAAATAGAGTAAAACAGACTATTAGCTACTACGATTCTAAAATTAAAATTATGGATGTAGTTTCTAATGGAAGGGCTGCGTTAGAATTAATTGAAAGATCCTCTGATCATTTTGATGTAATCATTCTTGATTACCAAATCTCAGGCGGACTTAAAGGTGAAGAGCTTATCGGTAAGATTAAATCGATTGATCCATTTATTCAGATTATTGTTATTACAAAAATGACTATCAATATCACTGATTATAATTTTGCAAATAATTTACTTAAAGCCGGTGCATTTTGGTACTGCACAAAATATCCGGGTAATATTGAAGAGTATATCTATCAGCCGACAGATTTTATATTAAGTATTTTTAATGCTTATGAAAAGAAAAAATTAGAAAAACATAAAACCAAATCTGATTCCAAGTTAAATCAAAACATTCAAAATCTCCTAGATTCAAAAAAGCTTATTGGTCAATCAAAACCTATGATTCAATTAAAAGAAAATATTGAAAAGTATGCAATGAGTGATGCGAATATTTTAATTAACGGTGCTTCCGGAACAGGTAAAGAATTGGTCGCTTGGAATATTCATCTCAATAGTAAAAGAAGATATGAAAATTTTGTTCCGATTAATTGCGGAAGTATTCCGGGTGAGTTAATAGAGAGCGAACTATTTGGTTACGAGAAAGGTTCATTTACTGGAGCAACTTCAAAAAAACCGGGTTTATTTGAATTGGCTAATAATGGTACTCTATTTTTAGATGAAGTTGCTGAATTACCATTACAAGCCCAAGTTAAACTATTACGATTTTTGCAAGAAGGTGAAATTGAAAAAATCGGGCGAACTGAAAAATATTCTGTAAATGTAAGAATATTAGCCGCTACAAATAAAATTCTTTCTAATGAAGTTAATACCGGAAAATTCCGTGAAGATCTTTATTATAGGCTTAATGTAGTTCCTCTCGATATTGTACCTTTAAGACAGAGAGGGGAAGATATTCTCATTCTCTTTAATCATTTCCTCGATTATTTTAGTCGTGATATGGGTTTTAATTCTCCAGAAATAGAAGATAAAGCGAAAGAAATTCTCCTTAACTATAAATGGCCTGGTAATGTTAGGGAGCTAAGAAATGTAGTACAACGTTTAGTTCTTAATTCTAATTCATTAATTACTGCTAAAGATATTAGCAACCCTATGATACTTAGAAATCATTTGATTATGAAAGACGAAACAAATTTTGATGAATCCTATATCGGTCAGGTTTTACCATTAAAAGAGATGGAAAAGGTTTTTAGAGAAAAATATTTTAAGTATGTAAGGAGTATCTCAAGCTCTGATTCGAGTGCAGCAGAAAAATTAGGTTTGGCACCATCTAATTTTTATCGCATGTGTAAAGAACTTGGAATAAAGTAAGAAAACTTTTATATTTAATGCAGTGTCGTTAAGACATTTTAGTTAACAAAGCAGCAGCATCAAAAAAAAGGATTTATTGTAATGGCAGTAAATATTTTGGCTCTGCTAATTGTGTTTAATTAATTTAAGGAGTATCTGCAAATGGCAGAGCGTAAGACTGGAACCGTTAAATGGTTCAACAATTCTAAAGGTTATGGTTTCATCTCTCAAGAAGGTGGAGAAGATGTATTCGTTCATTTTCAATCAATCGTTGGCGATGGTTATCGCACATTAGAGGAGGGTATGAAAGTCGAATTCTCTATTACTAACGGTCAAAAAGGTTTTCAGGCTAGTGAGGTAAAAGTATTAAAATAATTTTTACTATTTAGTTTGTACCAAAGCTCCCTTTTAGGGAGCTTTTTTTTTGTTCATTTTTTATTTTAAAAATTTTTAATTTAGGGAAATATGTATTCTA
>JBAYVI010000022.1:0-30939 GCA_041674625.1 Melioribacteraceae bacterium
CATATTTTGTTATAAATATTATCTTAATTTCTGATTATTTTTATTATAGAAGACTTTTTCGCAGGAATAAGAAGGGTAATCTCTTCCCCTTTTTTTGTAATCTTAACTGAATGCGATTCACTTTCATTAATATAAACTTTATAACTTCCACTTTCTAATTGCCATGGTCTTACTATAAACTCCTTATCGTATTCACCTGCATAATATGTATTAATTATCAAACTTTCACTATCAAATTTTTCTAAAACAATAGCTAATTTATTATCCGTATTTTTCCAACTCGCAGCATAAAAAGGAGAGCCGCCTTCCGGAGAACCATCACCGGAGATCATTGCTCTTAATTCAGATGTGCCAGGGATTCTTACACGGTCTGTATGCATTACCATATCAGTTCTTAATTGCGAATTATATCTAAGAACATCTAATAATTTATTAAGTCCACTTTCAAGATATTCCTTATTACCTGTCATCAGATAACGAACATAATAAGATGCATAATCAGAAATTATCAAATCATATTTTTTATTTCCTTTTAATAGTCTCCAAGTTTGAACTGAGTTCCAAAATCCATCCTCATTAATTAAATTTTGTGCAGCCCATTCTTCAGAACCTTCCTTAAATTTTCCTTTTTTTAGATCAACCTTTTTTAGCAATAATTTATTTATCAATTCTAAAGAGTATTCAATGGGAAGTAGCAGAGAATCATCCTTGGTAAGAGTAAAAGTAAAAATAAGATTATCCAAAATTTTACTTCCGGAACTATGAGCCCAATCGTAATAATCCCACATCATATTTGCTTTATACCAATTTGGCTCATCTCCATTAATTGCTTCATCATAGTAGCGAACTGATGGTGGAATAATTCCAATTGGTTTTTCTTTTTCTGTTTTAAGCGAAGCACTTAACCATGCTTTAGACCATTCTTCCAATAGCGAAATATATTGTGGATCGTGGGTAGCCCATGCAAGAAAGCGTAATGGTTTTAATGCTCTTGCATTATAATCTACATCTCGATTTCGAGGTGAACGTTCATCAATCTGAGTGGAACTGTACCAACCCGATTTAAAGAAACGATGACCAAACTTATTTTTTACCGACCACAAATTTTTAAAATGTTCTGCCGTGTATTCTAATCTGGAAAGGTATGTATTAGTAGTATCGACAATAATTAATTCCGGTGTAGAATCGGCAATAAATTCAGCAGAATGTTCTACATCAAGAATATTTTTTGAATAACCTTTAAATACACCTGGACTATTCCAAATAGCATTAGCTAATTTAGTCCAACCGGTAATAACATTTTTATTTCCATATAGAAGCAATGGTGACCATTCTCGGAGAAGTTCAACGTCGTCATCAATCTTTCCTCCAAATTCTCCATTTGGGGCTTGCTTTTTTGTAACCCACCAATCAACTCCTTCACTAAGTCGGCAAATAGTTTCAAGCTGAAGTGCTGCCCATTTAGGAATATTCACATCTTTTGAATAGGCACTGCATTCGGATGGTGAATAAATCGATTCTCCATTTAGAAGCCGAAGTTTTTCGTCTTTTGGATATAAATTTAATAACTCTTCAATATCTCTTAGTCCAATTTGTCTTTGGTAATCTCCACCTCTCTCTAAAACCAAGTCATAACAAGTTTTCCCTCGCAACCACAAAGCTCTTTCACGAAGAAGATTATTTTCGCTTCCTGCATTTTCTATTTGTGAATCAGAAAGAAAAAGGACTTGATGCATTCTATCAAATATGGAATAACCTGTTAAATCTTTAATCCATTCCCACCCTTGCTGATTATGAAATCGTTCAGCCTCGCACAGAAATGAAACTTGAATGTACCAATAAAGATAGTAGGGATCGTTTTTATCAAATTTTAGTCGGTTTTGTAATATCAAACGTAAGTCATTTAGTTCGATATTAGAATTATATTCGCCTGCTAATTTGATTTTTGGGCTTATTGGTCTGGAAGTTTCCATCTCTTTTAAGCCTTTTGGAATGATTGCAAAACCTAAAAGTCTAACCGAATCTATTCCTCCCTTCCAAAAAAGTTCATTCGATTTACCAATTGAGTTGAAATCAGTATTAATAACTCTATATTGAGAAATAGGTCTTAATTGACCTTCTTCATCTTCTTTTAATTTATGTTGAATTATATTTTTATTATTGTTATTTATAAATAATTGAGAAGTTCCATCTTTATCGTATGCTACCTCCATCCAGTAAATTAAATTATACTTCCCAATCGGAAGATCGATCTTGAACTTAATTTCTTTGTCAGCAATTCCGTCATAAGTTAGTTCATCTCTTACTGAACGTGAAAGAAGGAAATCTCTTTTAAATTGAGATTTATATTCAGTTACCCAACCATAATTACTTTTAGCTGAATAGATATCATTTCCAGTTAATGTTTTAGAAAAATTAAACAGAGTTGAACTTTCAGAACCAATATCAAAGAAATAGGTTTTTTCTTGTGCAGTAATATTTATGTAGCCAAGTAATAGGATAATCAAAAAATATTTTTTCACATTAATACCGATGGAATTATTTATAATTAATTTTATTAGCTGAATCAAAATCAAGAAACATCTTGGCATTCTTATGGGTTCTAAGAATTGAAGCCGGACAGGATATTGATATGTCTCCCTCCAAAGTATCTTTAACTGCATCCGCCTTTCTAATCCCAGGGACTACAACCGATAAATAATCAGCAGACAATAATGCAGGGATAGTAAGTGTGATTGCATAATTAGGAACTTCCTCGATAGAACTAAAGCAGCCGTCAAATACCTGCTGTATTTTGCATTTCTCTTCGAGTTCCACAGTCTTCACCCATTTAGGATCATTAAAATCAGCTACCGGAGGATCATTAAATGCTATATGTCCATTTTCTCCTATACCCATAAATACAATATCAATTGGAGCTTCTTTTAATAATTTTTCATATTCTGAACAAACTTCTTCGACATCTTTTTGAAAGGTATCAACGTAACTAACCGATGCAAATGGCTTTTTGATAAAAATCTTGTTCTTTAGCCAATTAGCGAATGACTGTGGAGAATTTGGAGATATCCCTGAATATTCATCCATGTGAAAAGCATGAATTTTATTCCATTCAATATCATCTCTCAGCAAAATATTTTCTAAAAATTCATTCTGTGAAGGAGCCGCAGCAAATACTGCTCTTAAATTGTCTTTTTTGGACAAGATCTTTTTTATTATTTCTGCAGAATAATCAGCCGCTGCTTTACCCATTTCACTCCTTGTTGGATAAATATTTACATCTAATTTTTCTTTCATAAACTTGTACATAAATTTTTCCACTAATTTAGTTTAAATAAATTGTATAGCGATTTTTGCTGTTTCTAACTTTTGTTTCTGGAAGTCGAAATGAGAATGCCCAATCGCCCTTCGTCTGAAAACTTTTTATTAATAAATTATTTTTACCTTTAATCATTGGGATAGTTATTTTATTTTCGTCAGGTATAAAATTACCACTCCCCTTTACGGTGGCTATTTTGTTACCATTAACAAATATCTCACACATTTCATCTGTTCCAATCAAAGCATTAACCGATACCGCAGAATCAGAAAAAATATTTGCGAATGAATAAACAATCCCCTTCTCATCTTTAGTATTAAATATTTTTGCAATATCGATTACGTCAGGATAATCGGATACTAATCTTCTCCAGCGATATTTTACAGAATCAACATAAAACTCTTGGGTTACTCTTGGTTCGGCTTTTTTTTCACCACCCATATCTGCTAAAAGGTCGCCGCTAAAATCCGAAAGGTTCAATATTGGTTGTATAATCATCCATTCCCTAAAATATTTGCCTGGCAATTCAGAAATATTTAATGAAGTATTTTCAATTGGATTTATTATTCTATTTGTATCAAACATTTTAAGTGAATTATATAAATCATCTTTCACTGCAATAAAACTCTCAGCTTCTTTTTTGTATTTATCGATAATTCTATTTAAGGCATAGGTATGATTTTCTCTTAACCATAAATAGGAAAAACTATCCATTACTTTATTCTGGCGTTCTATGATTTTATTAATTAAAGAAACACCTTCAACCATTTTCTCTCTTGCCTTAAATGGAGTAGTGAAAACAATTTTTAATGCATCTTTATAATTTGAGGCAATTTTTATTAAGTCAATTCTTTTATTAGCTTCTGAACGATAGATATTTATTACTAATTGAAGGTAATCTTTCAAGTCATAATTTGAGTCGAGTTTAATATTATTCAATTCATTTTGTGCTTGTACTAAAACAGAAAGAACTGAATCTAAATCGATTTTGGAAATTTTAAGTGCTTCTCCTTTTTCAGGAATTAGACGATTCCATAATATTTTATCTGTCATTCCATCGGTAAGCTCATATTCTTCTAATTCATTTAGTTTATGAATTGTCTTAGTATAATAATCATTGTCAGCTCCGAGCACCCCTCGATTAAATCTGTAATCAAAATCATCAATTTTTTTTGGAGTACAATTCCAACTCTGTTCCGCACCATAAGCTACACCATACCAATCATTATTAAATAATGCGGTTCCGGCATCGTCCCAAATGCAATTTAGTACTCCAAGCGAATTATTTGTTGACCCGTCTCTTGTAAAATTATCGATATTAGTTATTGCTCTTCCGAATTGGGGAAGAATTTTATTCGAATTTAGAACTCCGGGGCAAACAATAAATTCTAATCCTGCATTTTTTATCGGAACAATTAATTTCAAAAAACTATCTTGTGGATCATAATTCCAAGTACCGACTAAAATATCTTTTGGTATTCGTTCGAGTAATTCCGGATGTTCTAAAAGAATATCCCCCCACATTAACATTTTAGTATTCTGTTTTTTTAGTAAATCATAAAGGCGCATAATATGCCGATAATAAACTTCTGCATAACCAAGACTATCAACTAATTTTTTTGAGTCTTCTTTACCTAAATCGAATGTTTCATCAAGACCCACACAAAAAAACATTTTACTGAATGCAGGTATCATCTCTTTATAAATATCATTGAGGAAAGTGTAGCTTTCTTCTTTAACCGGTGATATTAATGTTCCACTTTCACCGAGATGGGAATATTCAGGAATAGATAATATTTTCTCGAAATGACCGAATGATTGAAAGCTGCCTACTAATTCAATATTGTAAAGATTTGCATAATCAGTTATTTCTTTCCATTCTTCTATTGTAAAAGAACCATCATCGGGCGCTATTTTTGGATGCTTTTTTGTTTTTACAACATGCTCAATATAGTGCATCATAAAATTCAATTTCAATTCTGAGAATTTTCTTATTTGCGACTTCATATAATCCATTGTAGGAATTGGTCCACGGCTTATATCATCCATTATACCGCGAAGTTTATAAGAGGGATAATCTTTTATCTCCATTCCTTGGAGATAATTTATTTTCGAACTACTTAATATTTGTTTTAATGATTGTATTCCATAAAACAACCCTTTTGGATCATTCGCAGATATAATTATTAAATCGTTTTTAATAATTAATTGATAACTATCGGATGATAATGAATTATCAATTTCCATCCCTGCATTCAGACACAATTTTGAGAAATTATTATTTTGGGAAGCAATCCCAATGTGAATTACTTTTTCTGATTTAGCATTTCTTTTAATTTCTAATTCTCTCTTCTTCAGTATGTCAATCAAATCATTTGTTAAATTAGAAAGTTGTTTATTATCATCAACATAGAGATTAACAGAAATAGGATTTTTGTCTAACATAAATTTCGCATCAGAATAATTATAAAGCAGAGGTTCAGGAACAATAGGGACGATGCCTTGACCATTAATAATTATGAAAGTAAAAAAGAAGATAATTACAAAAGATTTCATTTTCTGAACCATTTAGTTTCTAAAAATTTTGCTGAATTAATATATGCTTCATCTAAATTATTTACACCGGATTCTTCTCCACCAATATCAAGTCCGATATATCCATCAAAGCCAATTGCCTTAAGTGCTGAGAAAAAATTATCCCAATTAATTTTTCCTTTTCCTGCTTCGAGATGTTCTACTTTAGTACCGCAGTTGTCAGAAAAATGAATGTAATCAATATGCTCCTTTAATTTGTATAAGGATAGAGGTAAATTTTCCCTAATTGCGAATAAATTAGCCGTATCGAAATTAAAGCGGAGGTTTTTTCTTCCGACTGAATTATAAAAATGAAGGAAACTATCTGCACTATTTATCAGCACACCTGATGCTGGGTGGAGTTGATAATTTAAATCATAGTTCGTTGCTATATCACACAAATTCTGAAATGACGAAACAAGCATTTCGTAATATGGTTGCCATTCAAAATTTTCAGGGAGAAAAGCTGATTGAAGCGATTCTTCTTCATAATGTCTAATTATTGGAATATCTTCTGGGAATTTATAAGGTGGAATTGGTGAATTATCTAATACACCTTTAGCTCCAATAATTGCTGCAGTTTCACATCCAACTTTAAATAATTCGATATTCTTTTTTCTTTCATTTTTATCAGTTGATGAGAGACCTGGGAGAACCACGCAAAAATATGGAAGTGTCAATCCGTTTTCATCTAAGGAATTCTTAATTTTATATCTAAGGTTATATACTTTTGTTAAATGTTCTTCTCTAATACCTTCGAGTTCAATAGTAGAAAACCCGAGCGAAGCCATTTCATCAATGTATTGAAGTGTGTCCTCAGCCGGAGGTGGATATCCGTATTTTGTGATTGAATAAAGGTAAGTGCATACTATTTTGGAATTAAAATTTTTCATAATGTTTCAATTATTCCTACTGCTCCAACATAAGCCATATAAATTGTAAATAATGTTATTAATCCGATACCAATATTAGTTGCGAGAGATATTTTATTTTCTCCCATTAATTCTTTTTTATTTAATAAATATTGCATAAAAATTAGAATTAGTGGAGTTGCGATTAAGGCTAATGCTTGAGACATAATCATGATAGAAACAGGTCTTCCACCAAAAATAGGAACGAACATGCCAAGAGTCGCATAAAAAATAACGATACCTCTATTTCTCCATCTATTAAGATCTAATGCTTCTTGATTGTAATCTGAAAGAAGAAGTGGAACTAATATATAATGTGGGAATAGAGAAGATAAACCGGCAGCAATTATTCCGGTTACAAAAATTGTAATAGCAAATCTACCCGCAAGTGGTTCTAAAGTTTTAACCATATCAACAGCATTTTCAACGTGTATTCCGAGAGGATAAAGTGTTCCGGCAGCGGCTGCCATTATTGAAATACTTAGAACAAACATAAGACTTATAGAAAGAAGTGCGTCTTTCCTTTCCGTAGCACTATCCTTCAAAGTCCATCCCTTTTGTTTAATAGTAGCAGAGCGAGTAATAAATAATATTCCACCCATTGTAGTACCTATCATACCAGCCACAACTAATCCGGCATTATTATCATTAGGTATATTTGGCATCAACCCTTTTAGTACGGCACCCGCATCAGGTATAACCATAAAAGTTGTAAGTACAAAACATGTGCCCATAATACCGACAAGAACAGCTAATATAACTTCAATCTTGGTATAGTACCCCGTAAACAAAAAATAGATTAATAGTAACGCAAAAAAAATAGCTATTGGAAGCATTCCAATTCCGGCACCCGAAGATGTAATTGGTTTTGTCCATTCATTTGTTACTTCGCTTAAAACAGCCATTACTCCAATACTCGAAATCATCTCTGAAATAATAAGAGTTGCAAGAAC
Organism: Melioribacteraceae bacterium; assembly: GCA_041674625.1. Taxonomy (GTDB): domain Bacteria; phylum Bacteroidota; class Ignavibacteria; order Ignavibacteriales; family Melioribacteraceae; genus BRH-c32. The sequence goes on from JBAYVI010000022.1 coordinate 7,755, forward strand.
AAAGTAAGCTGCACCTTTGCCAATATGTTTTTTAAAGCTATAAAGTACTGTCTCCCCTGTAACTAAAGTAAATCGGCTAAAGACAACTATTAAAAAATATGTAAAGAGGCAGGAAAGGAAAACAGCCCAAGTAAGCATCATACCATGTGAAGCACCGGCAGATGCCATTGTTGTAACACTTCCAGTTCCAATGTTATATCCAACCAAAAACAAACCTGGACCAAATGCTGCAGCTAAAAGCAAAATTTTCTTATATAGATTTTTCATAATTATTTCTCATCAGAAGGATATTTGTAATTCAAATAGTCAGCTAAAAATCGCATTCCAAATGCCGTACCAACATCTCTTTGAGTCAACCAAACTTTACCAGATTTTCTTCTTGTACGTGTATCAATAACTGCCCCACGTAAATTAGGGTCTGGATGATTAACAGAAAATTGGTTCTTAATAATCCAATCAACTGATTGTTCTACATTAGGAATAAACTCCTCCCCCACACCATAATTAATTAATTGAATCCAAAGAAGACCTGCAAAAGCAGTAGCTGAACCTGTAATTGAATTTTCATTATATCTTCCATCGATATAATTAACATAATAGATTGTACCATCTTTCTTCTGAGCTTTAGCAAAAGTAACTAAAGTTTTTTTAGCCGCCTCAAGATATCTTTTATCATTAGTAAGCTCATATCCTTTTATCAATGACTCTGCATACCAAAGATTAAAACGTGGATGATAACTTCCATCTTCTTTATTATTAGGCATAAAATCCATCCATAGTCCTTCAGGTCCTTGCTTCTCTACTAGACTTTCGCACAGATCAATAAATATCTTTTTATATTTTTCGTTGTTTGTGAATTTATACATATCAAGGAAAAGGTAACCTTCATTATTTGGCCTTGCGACATCAAAAAGAGTTTGTTCCTTTTTATCCTTCCAGAAAGGACTGTTTTGTTTCATTACTTCACCAGTAACCGGATCGACATTATCATAAAAGACTTTATATTCAGGGACGTACATATTATTAAGCATCCACTCACCAGCACGTGTAGCCACTTCCGCATATTTATCATCTTTCGATATCCTTGCTAATTCAAATATACCATTAGTACCATCTGAAATTGTTGCAAAGACAATGTTTTCAATGTCATCACCATGAATAGCTTTTAGCATACCATTTAGTTTTGGGTTATCTTTAATTTCAAGCGAGCACCACCAATCACCAGCTCTTTTTGCTTGTTCGAGATAATATTCATTTTTTGTAATTTTATAAGCTTCTACTAATCCATAAATTAACTGTGCAGTATGCCAAGGTGGTTCGTAGAAATACCACTTTCCTTCAATAAGATTATAGTCGCAACGGGACTTTCCATCTTTATCAAGAAGCACTTCAGTAGCATTATAAGCAGCATCTTTAAGTGCTTGAATAATCTCTTCTTTTTTACTTAGATTAGTTTGCGGATAAATATAATTCGATGTTATTACAATTAGGATGAGAGTGAAGAAGCATTTTTTCATTATTGATATTCCTTGTAATTTCTTCTATGTTGATTAAAGAAAAAATAATAACTTAATTGTAGGGAAAAATTAATTTAACGTTTACTTAATGCTTTATCTAACTTAGTTAATTTATTTTTAAAAAGGAACTCAAAAGAAATAATAAAAAAATCTTTTTTATTGGAGGAAAAATTGAAAACCGGACTTAAAATATGGCACGTAGGAAATTGGTGTGTTCATACAGGGCAGAAATATGTAGAATCCCCTTTCCAATCACCATCCAAAGGAGTGGAAATATTAAACTACGCTCAACCATTAATTGATGCACTAAAAGCCATTCCTGATGCAGAAGTTATATCAGAACCAAGTTGGGAACTATATAATATGTCCCCGGAAAAATTTAATGAAAGATTAAAATGGGCAACTTCAATTATATTAGCAGACGTGGAAACAAAATGCTTAATGCTCCATCCTGATTTTTTTACACGAGGCAAATGGGGAGATAAGCCTATAACATTCCCGGATCGATTTGACCTCTTAAAAAAGTGGGTTAATGAGGGTGGACATTTTCATATGAATGGCGGTTGGTATAGTTTTACAGGTGAACTTGGAAAAGGGGGCTGGAGAAGATCACGTATGCACAATATCTTCCCCGTTAAATGTCTTGAATATGATGATTTGATAGAATCAACCGATGGTTACGAAGTAAAATGTTATATCGAAGATCATCCTATGGTAAAAGGAATTGACTTCTCCACCATTCCCCCCCTTCTTGGATTTAATGAAACAAAAGAGATAAACGAAGCAGAAACATTAGTAAAGATTAATAATCAAGGGACATGGCATCCATTACTTGCCCTCAGAAAAATCGGCAAAGGATATACAACCGGTTGGATGACGGGCGCAAGTCCTCATTGGGGAATTAATTTTATGAAATGGGAATTATATAATAAATTCTGGCAACAGGTATTTAGTGCTGAAATCTAAATTAATCTAAAGGCAAATTATGCCCGGTAATCTTAACTACATCGATTGGGGAATAATTGCCCTATACTTTATATTGTCTTTAATAGTGGGATTGTGGTCTTCAAAAAAAGCAGGCGAGAACTCTACAGAGTTTTTTCTTTCAGGTAGAGGTATGCCCTGGTGGCTTCTCGGATTCTCTATGGTCGCCACTACTTTTTCAATCGACACTCCAAATCTAATTGCTGATATTGTTCGTCAAAATGGTGTATCGGGTAACTGGATTTGGTGGGCATTCCTGCTCACCGGTATGCTTACCGTATTTATCTATTCTAAACTTTGGCGGCGTTCCAAAGTAATGACCGACATAGAATTTTACGAATTACGTTATAGCGGTAAAGGCGCTGCATTCCTGCGAGGTTTTCGTGCTATCTATCTTGGTATATTTTTTAATGTAACTATTATGGCATCCGTTACTCTTGCCGCTATTAAAGTTGGCAGTATAATGTTGGGTCTATCACCGCTTCAAGTTATTTTAATTGCTGGTGGGATTACGGTAATTTATAGTTCACTCGGCGGTTTAATGGGAGTCTTACTTACAGATTTTGTTCAATTCATCATTGCAATGATTGGAGCGGTTATTGCAGCTTATATTTCCCTTGGTCATGTAAAGGTAGGGGGACTTCAAAAACTTTTATCAAATGATACTATAAAAGGGAAACTTTCTTTCCTTCCCGATTTTTATAATTGGGAAGCTGCATTAATGGTATTTATTATTCCAATTGCAATTCAGTGGTGGAGTGTCTGGTATCCGGGGTCTGAACCGGGAGGTGGTGGATATATTGCTCAAAGAATGCTCGCAGCTAAAGATGAAAAACACGCAATGGGAGCTACTCTATTTTTTAATTTTGCTCATTATGCGCTTAGACCATGGCCCTGGATTATTGTTGCTCTATGCTCAATTTTAGTATTCCCCACTCTTGCTGATATTCAAAAAGCTTTCCCTAATGTTGACCCTTCAATAATTGGACATGATATGGCATATCCGGCAATGCTTACCTATCTACCAAATGGTATTCTTGGAATTGTAATTGCATCGTTGATTGCCGCTTATATGTCAACAATGTCAACAAGTCTTAATTGGGGTGCTTCTTATATTGTAAATGATTTTTATAAAAGATTCCTAAAACCGGAAGCCTCTGAAAAAGAGTTAGTAAGAATCGGAAGATATTCAATTTTTATAATGATGGTATTGGCAAGTTCGTTCGCTCTTTTTTTAGAAAGTGCACTTCATGGTTTTAATGTTTTATTGCAAATTGGTGCCGGCACTGGTTTGTTATTTATCCTTAGATGGTTCTGGTACAGAATTAATCCGGCAAGCGAAATAACTGCTATGATTGTTTCTTTTATTATTGCAATAATATTTTTATTTGTAAAAGTTTTTAATACTTATCAACAACTCGTAATTGGTGTATTTATAACAACCATATTGTGGATTCTTGTAACGTTAATTACAAAACCAAGTGATATGAATACATTAGTAAAATTTTATAAGTTAGTAACTCCCGGTAAAATCGGATGGAGCAAAGTAATTGCTTATGCTAAAGAGAATGGCGTTCATATTTCTGGTTATGAACAGCGGAGTGTTCTTCCATTAGGAATTATTGGAATGCTTATCGGTTGTATTGCTGTATATAGTTTTTTATTCGCTATCGGATATTGGATATATATGCAAATTCTTCCTGCAATATTATTATCAATAAGTGCTCTAATATTTTCAATATTACTTTTTATTGTATGGAATAAAATTAATCAAACAAAATAATTAAAGAGAGAAAATGACTTCAAAAGAAAGAATGATATGTGCAATGAATTTAGAAGTGCCCGACAGAATACCGGTGATGGCACAGTTCAGTATTGGATTTATGCTTCAACAACTTAATGTTTCTCCTTCTGAATTTTGGTTTGATAAAAATGTATTTAAAAAAGGTTTAATTAAATTAAGGGAGGAATTTGGATTCGATGGGATATTAGTTAGTCTATTTGGACATGACCCCTATTGGAAATCTCACCTACATAAAGTTGAGAAAACAGAATCTGAAGAAATAATTATTTGGGATAATGGTGATATTATTTCATGTCCTAATAATGATTTACCGATTTACAATTTCTTTAACGAAATAGACAGATCTGATATTGATAATCTTATAACAAATCATTTACCGGAAAAATTAAATTACATTCCTGTTTCTCAAAATCTTCCTTTTTATATAAATGAACAACATAAATTTGATGTTTTGAAAGAGATTGTAACAGAATCGGATAATAAATATTCTGTGCATGGTGAAATAACTTCGCCCTTCGATTATTACTTAGACTTGACTGGTCATCAAGATGGACTAATTCATTTAATTGATTTCCCCGAAAAGTGTAAACTAATTCTTGCTCACTTCACCAAACTGATTAAAGAATCAGCCGTAGAAATGTGCAATACCGGGATTGATGCAATTAAAGTTTCTTCTCCATTTGCGGGATCAGGATTTATATCACCTGATGATTATAGAGAATTTGTTCTTCCTTATGAAAAAGAAATAGTGCGGGCCGTAAGAGAAAAGGGAATTTTTATATATACTCATACCTGCGGTTCTATAAATGATCGTTTAGAAATAATGTTTGAAAGCGGGATAAATGGAATTGAATGCCTTGACCCCGAACCAATTGGTGATGTGGAGTTAGAAGATGCTTTAATAAGACTTCAAGGAAAAGGATTTATTAAAGGAAATGCTGACCCGGTAGCTCTATTGATGAACGAAAATATTAATGAACTATTGGAAGATTTAAAAAATAGAGTTGCATTAGGAAAAGCAAATAGCGGATTTATTTTAAGTACTGCTTGCTCTATCGCACCAGCGACACCAAAAAAAAACATTTTGTTAATGAAAGAAGCAGTCGATAAATGGGGAAATATTTAAAATAACAAATTCATTAATAGTTCTTTAATGGAAAATTACTTTTATAATTGGAAACACTATCTATAATAATACTACTTTTATTGAAGAACTATTTTATTCTATTATAAACTTTATCAATGACGAGATTAGTCCTTGCACCACTTTCACCTGTGCTCGGCGAAAGATCACCGCCTAATAATTCTTTTACAACAGAATCTATTAAATGATAATGAACATTCTCAGGAAATGGTTCGGTATATTTTTCAATTCTATTATTAATAGCTACTAGAATTTCATCAGTCCCGAAAGATGAAAAAGTAATCGTGCCTTCTGTTCCGGAAATTTTGAATAAGTCTTTTTCTTGAGATTCATGTGCAGCAAAATCCCAAACACCTGTAATAACCACATTTGAATCAGAGACAAAACGACCCGAAACAAAATCATCTGCAGGATATAATCCATAATAATTTTTTACTATTGCAGAAACTTCTTTAATTTCACCGAAATAATAATCTACTAAATCAAGCTGATGAGAACCCATATCCATAAAATATCCGCCGCCTGAAAGTTCCGGCTTTACCCGCCAAGGGAGATTTTCTTTTTGTAAATCTTGCTGGCGAGGTGGGGAAATTAATTCAATCAATACATGCTTAATTTCGCCGATGGCATTGGCATCAATTAATTCTTTTATTTTAATAAATTTTGGTAATCTTCTTCGGTAATAAGCAGGAAATAATTTTACATTATTTTGTTTACAAACATTAATCATTTCTATACATTCTGCATAATTTAGAGCCATTGGTTTTTCAACATAAACGTGTTTACCCGCTTCTGCGGCTAACTTTGTATATTCCAAATGGCTATCGGGTGGAGTTGCAATATAAATCGCATTTATCTCATCTAACTTTAGAAGTTCGTCAATTTTATCTGTGTAAAAATCGATTATGTGCCGTGAAGCATAATCTTTTACTTTTGAATAAGTTCTTGCCATTACACCGATGAGTGCAGAGTTTTCTACTTTATTAAACGCGGGACCACTTTTTTTTTCAGTTACATCACCACAGCCAATCATACCCCATTTAATCATTCTACTTTTTCATCTCCGATACATGTACCGCGTAAAATCAATTCGGTATCAATTACTCTATTGATTGGTATAAATCCCTCGTCTCTTTTTTCAATATTTTCTAATAATATCGACATAGCTTCGGCTGCAATTTTATCTGTTGGCTGATCAACACAACTTAATGGAGGTGATAGAAATTTTTGTACTTTTGCACTTCCGAAACAGATTACATCAATATCATTTGGAATTTTTAGACCTACTTCCGAAGCCGCCATGTAAACGCCGAGGGCCACCGGATATGAAACTGTAAATATAAGATCGGGTAAATTATTTGCCTTGTAAAGCTTCATAAAACTTTCGTACCCATAATTTTCACCGAATCCACCTTCAATTACCCAATCAGGATTTATTTCAACTTTATATTTGTGCATGGCTTCTTTAAAGCCATTCATTCTATTTTTACCGATATTAATATTTGTATAACCGGCAAAGTGTCCAATTTTTCTGTAACCGATTTTTATTGCATGTTCAATTGCTCTAAACGCACCTAATTTATCATTTACTAAAACAGTATTTACATTCTTAATTTCAGGTACACGATCAATAAATACAATAGGAACTCCTCGTCGCCTGACTATATCAAACACTTCGAGATCCTTTGTTTCTTGAGTAATTGAGATAATGATACCATCAACTTTCATAGCCATAAGAGTCTGGATATGTTTTCTCTCTCTTTCAGCTTTTTCTTCGGAAACCATTAAGATAATTTCATAATTATTAGCGAAAGCTACATCATAAATTTTTTCAATTATAGAACCAAAAAAGAAATGGGCAATTTTTGGTACTACTACTCCGATAGTATTTGAATGGCGAGCTGAAAGGTTCCGAGCCATAATATTGGGAGTGTAACCCAACTCCTCTGCTATTCTTTTTATCTCTTTTGTTGTGGTTATTGATATATCGGGATGATTCCTAAGTGCTTTTGATACTGTAACTGTCGATACATTTAATTTCTTCGCTATATCGTTTAACGTTATTGCCCTGTCTCGCATTTATTCACCTGAATTATACATTACTTTAAGGTTTACTTTAGTTACACAAACATTCACTTTTTCGGACTAAATGTCAAGAAAGAAATAATAAATGAAAATAATTTCTAAAATCTATATATTAATGAATAAGATAATCAAGTATCTTTTTTTATCAAATTGGAGCGCAGATGGAAAAGCTTCTTATAATTGATGATAGTATTCCTTTCCTTAAAGACATATCACTTTTACTTCAAAAAAAATATAAAGTTACTACTGCAATAAATGGCAAAGAAGGGATTGAACAGATTAAAAGAGGCAATTTTACTGCAATTCTTTTAGATATTAAAATGCCTGATATGAGTGGGTTTGATGTGCTTAATTCATTGAATGCGCAAAAGATAAAATATCCACCTATAATTATTGTATCTGATTCAGGTGAGATTGAAACGGTAGTTAATTCCATTCGTCTTGGGGCTTATGATTATATTCAAAAAGATTTTAATGTAGAAATCCTAAGCCAAAAAATTAAAAACGCACTGGAGAAAAATGACTTAAATAATAAAGTCGATTATTTAAATAACCTTATTTCTGAACAACAAAATAATTTCATTTTCAAATCAGAATCCTTACATAAAATAAGCGAAGCAATTGATAAATATTCTAAGATTGATTGCGATATTTTGCTTAAAGGAGAAACAGGTGTAGGAAAGGATTTAATTGCTTACGAATTATTTAAAAGAAGCAGTATAAAGAATAAAATTTTTATACCTATTCCCCTTTCAAGTATTAATGAACAGTTATTAGAGTCTGAACTTTTTGGGTATGAAAAAGGTGCATTTACCGGTGCTGATAGATCAATGATTGGAAAATTTCAAACCGCCGATAACGGTACTATTTATCTCCCTGAAATCTCTTCAATAAGTGAATCCATTCAACTAAAACTCCTACAATTTTTTCAATATAAGACCATAAACAAAGTAGGCTCTGCGGGTGATGAGCAAAAACTAAATCTACGAATAATTTCCGCTACAAATGAAAATCTCGAGGAAAGAGTTAAACAATCTAAAATGCGTTCTGATTTTTATTACCGTATAAGCACAATTGTCATTGATGTTCCACCATTACGAGATAGAAAGGAAGATATAGAACCTCTGTCAAAATATTTTATTACAAAACACTCAGAACAATTATTAAATAGGAGACTTGAAATAGATAGCCAATCAATTAAATTTCTTGAATCACAAAATTGGTTTGGTAATGTTAGAGAACTCGAAAATTTTCTCATAAAAACTATTGTTCAAGTAGATGGAAATTCAGACACGATTTCAATAAAAGATATTTCAAATCCCTCAAATGCGAACAAAAAAATGTATTCCACTTATCATGATAGTTTAAAATATGATGATGCGAAAAAAGATTTTAAGATTAGCTACTTCAATATGCTTTTAGAATCAAATAGGAATAATCTAACAAAAGCAGCAGAGGCAGCAGGCATTAGCCGCACAGGATTAGATAAAGCACTAAAGGAACTCGGTTTGAAATGAAACTGTAAACTAAAGTTTCATTTGCCTCAACTTTAGTTTACAGTTTGTTGTATAACAATTAGAAAACGATTGCAAATCTGATTTTCCGATATGGCTTGATTATTGCAATTATATAAAAAAATGAACTCCTAATGAAAAAATCGGGCATATATATTAATTCTATTTTTCTCTTTTTGCTTCTCTTTACTTTATCATGTAAAGTGAAAGAGCCCTTAAATAATTCAATAGTAAATTTAGATTTAGAGAGAAAAGAATCGAACTGGCATATCACAAAAACAATCCCCCTCCCAAATTCAGTAGTTATAAAATTAATTGATAACTATGGAAAATATTCATTTTGGCAATCGATAAGAGATGTAATTTTCTTTAATGGACTTGAAGCTCAAATAATATATTCGAGCACAAAAGATAGGATTGGTGCAGTAGCAATTTCCGAGGATCATTCATATCTGATCATTGGTTTACATTCAGAAGAATACACTATAAAACTTTATTATGTCCCTTTTACAATTAATAATGGAATATTCAGATTAGGAGAAAAAATCGAGATCGATAATCTCATAACAGAAAACATTATCGGGATAAAATATATTGGTAATGATAAATTTATATTACTCGGGACTATGGAATACCAAATAATTTCTATATCACGTAAAAATCAAATTAGTTTCAAAAATGAACACCATACAATCAATTTAAATCCCGGTTACGGAATTCAATTAGTTAAAAATAATATGAGTAATGAAATTCTTCTCTATTCATTCGATGACATTTATTCGATAGATAGCAGTGATAATTATTCAACTCTAAAAAAAGTTATAGAATTTCCAAATCCAATTTTGAATCCCGAAGAAATTAAATATTCTTATAGCGCATACTTATATCGTTGCTCCGGAAATTTGAAAAGAGGAATTTTTAAAAAAGATAGTTTACTTTGTTATTATCGAAAAATAAATAATAGTTATTCATTCGAGACTACCGATACTCTTTTAGTTGATAATAAATTAAGAATAAGCCCACAGTCACTCTATAACATTTTATTAACTAAAAATAATTTTGTTTATGCTTCTAATTCCGGTGCGATAATTTGTAAGAATTTATCTGACAAAAAACAATTTAATCAGAATTGGTCAACTGTGATAAATCTTCCAAAATCCACTGAATATTCATTTTTATATGATGATGGTAAAATAATCGCTGTACTTGATTCAATTATTATTATAAATAATAAATCAAATTACCTAAACGAGAATCAAAGTAAGAATAAACCAAAAACAAACTTTTTCGCATTGACCGATTTCCCTATACCCTCTTCAATATATGGCCTTGCCGTATGTGATTTTAATGGTGATAATAAGGAAGATATTTATGCAGTAGACATTTACGACAACAATCGTTTTTTTAATAATTTCCTAAATTTTGAAGTGCCTTACCTAAGCAATACAACAGAAAAAATTGGATTGGAAGGAAGGAAAAATAAAGAAGGGGCATTTGAACTTGATTTAGGTGTTGTAGCGGGAGATATTGATGAATCGGGTTCAGAGGATTTAATTGTAACTTATCTTGAAGGACCGAATACACTTTATATAAATAATGGAAAAGGATACTTTCGAGATTGCACAGATGAATTTAATCTGAATATAAACATTCATCGAAGCGAATCGGCATCCTTAGGCGATATAAATAATGATGGTTATCTCGATTATTTTACAACAAGCTACCTCAATACAAACCATCTTTTTGTAAACAAAACCGGGGATAAGTTTATTGAGAAAACTGATAAAACCGGTTTAAGAACCGAATATGGCGGGATTACAGCTATTATGGGAGACGTGAATAATGATGGCTACCTCGATATTTATCTTTGTAATTGGCAAAAAGAAAACAAGCTTTTTCTAAATAATGGGAATGGGACATTTAAAGATGTAACCTGGGAAAGCGGCACTGGCTGTGGCGTAATGAAGAGATCTAATTCTGCAATATTTGCAGACTTTGATAATGATGGCGACCTTGATTTATTTGTCGGAAATAGAGGCACCGGCAATAATCTATTTTTGAATAATGGGACTGGAGTTTTTAATGATGTAACTTCAAAGAGTGGACTCGAAGGAAAATACTTTACTTATGGTGCAGTGGCAGCTGATTTTAATAACGATTCATTTCTCGATCTAGCTTTTACAAATATAAAAAATATTGTTATCTATTTTAGTAAAGGGATTAAGAATGAAATTCCACAATTTATAAAATTTACCGAACCAATTTTATCTGACTTGCATAATGCTGAAGTATCTGGTTCATTTTCCGGAATTGCGACGCTCGATATAAGAAATGATGGAGATATTGATCTCCTTATTGGGCAGGTGGATGGTAAGTTACAACTTATGCACAACAACTTAAATGCTAAAGCTAAATCAAATAATTTTATTTCAGTCAGGGTGATTGGTTCAGAAAGTAATAGAAGTGCGATCGGGGCTAAGCTATATTTATATGAAGGCACTAAATTAGTTGGGTTCAGGGAAATAAATAGTAATAGCGGTTATGTGAGCTCAGATTCTAAAATTCAACATTTCGGAATTGGTAATGGTGATAGAAAATATAAATTAATAGTTGTTTTTCCGAAAAGTAAAATCAGTAAAGAACTATATGTAAATGCCGGTTCACATCTTGAAATTCATGAGCACGAAGGTCCATCTGAATTATATTATATTACATTAAAAAATTTGAAAAGGTATCTATTTAGTAATTCATTTTTGTATGGAATTATAAAACTGCTTATACTCTTTCCATTATTTTATTTATTCATATTCCTTCTTAAACAAAATTTTATCCAAAACCATTTTCCATTTTTCAGTTCAGTTTCTAAAACGCAAATATTCAAGTTGGGTCTAATCTGTTTTAGCACATATATATTTACAATCATTGTAATTAAAATCACGAACAGTATTTATCCGGATAATAGTGATTGGATAACAAACTCCCGAAATATTTTCATAGAGGATTATTTGTCATTTTTGACTTCATTAGCATCAATACCTATAAGTTTAATCCTGCTCAAAAATAATGAAACAAAGAAATTAAGTAGAATGAATATTCTTGACAAGCTTTTGAAAGAGTTACAAGGGTTTTATCACGGCGAAGCTTCTGCAATGAACTTAAATAGGCTTTCTCTTTTTTTGAAAAATTTTAGTTCGATCGATTTTAATGATACTATTTTCCAAGAAAGATTTAGCTCAATTATTAGTGAATATAATTTGAGTGCATACAAATCGTTGATTACAATTTCCGATCTTGTAAATTTACTTCGATTTGATCAGCGATTTATAGAGGAAGAATCAACTTTAAAGAAATTATCAAATGGGATTTTGTTGTTAACAGTAGAATTAAAATCTGAAATTTATGAAACAGATTTAGAAAAACTAAAAATCTCCAAAGGTGATTGCATTGAAAAGATTGAGAAACTTAAGCACAAAATAGTAGACCTAACTCGTTTAATTCATAATCATGTAAATTGTTCGGTAGATGAAGTTTTGGCAATAATTAAGAACAAATATGGAGACTTAGAAAAGAAGCATTATCAGTTAGAATTAAATAACGAAACCGAACATTTTATTAAGCTCTTTATTGATAAGGATGAGTTAGAGAAATGTATCTCTATTTTAATTCAGAACTCAATTGAAGCATACACAGATAGTGACGCATATAAGAATTTTATTTCGCTTAATGTTATTGAAAAGCAAGGACATCTAATAATTACTGTAAAAGACAATGGTTCAGGAATTAGTGAAGAAACCAAAAAGAATATATTTATAAAAGGATTTACAACTAAGGTAAATGGAGAAGGATTTGGACTTTCTTATGTAAAGGGAACGGTTGAAAAATATTATGGCAGCGTTTCTATTGAATCTAATTTAGGTGCGGGAACAAGCTTTACAATAAATTTGAGAGTAATCTGATTATTTTTTGAAATTCCTAAAGATACTTCGTTCCGGATCATAATTAAAACCATTGGCACTAAATGATTTTTGGAATTTTTCATTCGAAGAGATTGTTTCTGGAGTTTCTATATCAATCGAATTTTGTTCGGTAATAAACCAGATTAAATCAGTAAACTGAACAGCTAAATCTAAATCGTGCGTAGAAAGTAAAATAGATATTCCCTCATCAATAGTTAGCTTTTTCAATAAACTAAGAATCTCCAATTTATTAGGGATATCAAGAAATGCAGTAGGTTCATCTAATAAAATCAATGGTGTTTTTTGAGCAAGAGCGCGAGCAATCATTACCTTTTGTCTAAATCCATCACTAAGTTCTAAAATATCTTTATCTCGAAATTTAGTAAGCCCGGTGATCTCTAATACATCATCAACAATATCAAAATCTTCTTCCCTTAGAACACCGAGCCAATTATTATGCGGATATCTACCCATACTAACAATCGAATATACAGAAGCACTTCCAAAATTAAAATTTTCGGTTAAGACTATACTTAATGAACGAGCTAATTCAGATCTATCTAATTCAAAAATAGATTTTTCATTAATTTTTATATCACCGGCTAAGGATTCTTGAATTCCTGTTATTGTTCTTAAGAATGTAGATTTACCACAACCATTTGGACCAATTAGGCAGATTAACTCTCCACTATTAATTGAAAGATTTATATCTTTTAATAAAATCGTATCTGGTTCTTTCTTTCTTTTATAACCTATTTTTAAATTTTCTATTTTCATTTCAATCCATAGCGAAAGTATGTTTAATTTTTCGCTGCTGCAAAATAATCCAAATTACAACAGGAGCACCAACAAGTGAAGTAACTACGTTTATAGGAAGTGTCTGCTCCCCTCCCGGCATTTGAGCAATTATATCGCAAATCAATGTTAATGTACTACCAACAAGAGCAACCATAGGAATTAATTTTTTGTGATCCGATTCATGCAAAAGATTCCTGGTAATCTGTGGTACGGCAATACCTATAAAAGCAATTGGTCCACAAAATGCGGTTATAATGCCGGCTAATACACCTCCAATAATAATGAGGAGAAAGCGAAGTAACTTAATATTAGCACCCATACTTAGAGCATAGTGTTCACCAAGTAACAATAGATTTAGTTGTTTAGAAAGAACATACGAACCAGCAAGACCAAGAAAAATAATAGGGACTAAAAAATAAAGGTCTTTCCAAAGCACATTGCCAAAATTGCCCATTCCCCAGATAATATATCCTTGGAGATTTTCGGGAGCTGAAAAATATTTTAAAATACTTTCAAGAGCGCCGATTATATGACCTATCATCAAACCAAGGATTAATAAAGTAACATTACTGCTAACTTTTTTAGCTGCGAATGTAATAAGGAGAAGTACTAAAGCAGAGCCGATTACAGCGGCGGTAGTAATACTTAATTGACTAAAAAAATCACCTAAGAAATATAAATTCAATCCAAATGAACCTGCGGTAAGGATAACTAATGCCACACCAAAACTTGCTCCTGAACTAATTCCAAGAACATAAGGTTCAGCCAAAGGATTTCTGAAATAAGTTTGCATTATAAGTCCGCAAACAGAAAGTGCGCTTCCAGCAAGCATAGCAGTAATTGCTTTTGGAATCCGAAATTCAAGGATTATTGTTTTCCAAATCTGATCTCCGGAAGAATTACCAAAAAGGATTTTGATTGCACTTAAAATAGGAATATCTACCGAACCGAGAACAATATCTAAGGTAAATACTACAACCAATAACCCTAAAAGGATAATTGTAATGATTCTATTTTTTCTTTTATTTCTGCTCATTTTGGTTGTAGTTTTTTATAGTATTTGAAATGAGTATCGGGTAAAAGTTCAGGATGAAATATTTTTATTAAATCGGAAAGAACTAAATCACAATTGATTACCCCATTTTCCCAATATTCAAATAATCCCTTGTCGTTTATTGAGGCATTATTATTATAAATATTACCTGTTTTAAATGCTTTGAATTTATTGTTGCGGGGATCGTTTTTTAATACATCCTCCATATTTTTCCAAAAAAGTACATTAATCCAATAATCGGCTGAATTGGCTTTTTCGTAAACCTGCTCGAAACTTAATTTAAGGCTTCCGACATCCTTATTTTTTTTCCAGATATAATCAGCACCAGCATCGGAAAGAAGAGCAGCCATAAAACTTTTACCACCCGGGACATACCAAGTGCCGCCAAAGATAGCCTCAGTGAAAACAGTTGGTCGTGTTTTTGCTTTTTCAGCAATTAATTTTAATTCATTATATTTTTTTTCTATTCCATTAAAAACAATATTAGCTTCCTTTTCTTTATCAAAGAATGCAGCTATAAACTTAATCCATTCGGCTCTGGCTAAGGGAGAAGTTTCTAAATGTATAGTTGAAGAAGCTATTGGAATATTATTCTTAATCAGCTTCTCACTTCCATCAAGATGCGGGTTTCCATTTCCATAAGTAAAAACTATCCCTGGATTTAATGCAAATATTTTCTCAATATTCATATTATTTGCATCACCAACCTCTTTAACTTTTCCTTCATTAAATTTTTGATGGATTAGAGGTGAGAATATGTAATTAATATTATCTACAGCAATAACCTTATCTAATAAATTGAGTTTTTCTAAGAAACCAATGTAAATAGACGTAAGTGCAGCGACAGATTTAATCGGTGTACGAATCAGTTGAGCATTAAGTATATTCGGAATAGTCTTAATATTTTCGCCGGCTAAAAGATAAATTGCCATAACTTTTTTGAGTGAATCGGAAGAAAGGACAGTAACAATTTTTACGCTATCGCGATATTCAATGATAAAATTACTCGAATAATTAACTATTAATTTTTCTTCGTAAATAGAGTTGCCGGAATTAATGGTAGAGGTATTTTTATCGTTTTGATTTGTACATGATATCAAGAGCGATAATAGTAAAGGTAAAAAGAGTCTTTTCATTAAAAACACTTCATTTAAGTAATACATAGTCTCGAAATATAAATCTATCTAACGGGTAAGACAAATTGAAAATAAAAAAGCGGCATAGAAAATTTCACTATACCGCTCTAAAAATGTATACAATTGGAGTAAGATGGCAAAAATTATTTACTGCAAAGACATTTGCAGCTATTTTACTAATACCATTTTAATTGACTTATTTATCCCCAATATATTCATTTTGCAAAAGTAGATTCCCGAGCTTACATTTTTCCCTGTCTCATCTTTTCCATTCCAACTGATTTCAAATCTACCAGTTGATTTGGATTCATCAACTAAAACTCGGACTAATTTACCAAGAGAATCGTAAACTTTTAAGGAAACATTCGCAGGGTTAGAAACACTATATTTTATTGTGGTTTCAGGATTAAAAGGATTGGGGTAATTCTGCTCTAAACTGTATTTGGACGGAATTTGTTCATCTTTTGCCTTTACAGAATTTGTTTTTAGCGTTCCATAAATTTCGATTTCGCGAATTTCTAAACCTTTAGAGGGATCGTTTCTATTAACTGTTAATACACGAACAATATTAGAATACCCCGTAAGGCTTGTAATATCATCAATCCCCCCATCACCGGTATTACCGGAGGAATAGATTCGAGAAGTAGCTCCGTTGGATTTTAGAATTTCTATATGATAATCGGAAGAATAATTATCTCCCCAATGGATAACAACTCTATTTATATTAATTTTTCTTCCAAGATCGATATAAGCCCATTGAGTAGAGGCAGTACCACTCTGCCATACAGTATTTAAATCACCATCATTCAGATAAGATGCTTTAGAAGTATCAAAAATACTCAATGCTTTTGCAGGATAATTTAGTGCCCGGTTAATTAAATATGCGTCCACGACTTCAATAGTAATTGATTTTTCGTCTTTGGATTCTCCATCAGCCGAAAGAACATAAGTAGTAGTTTGCTGTGGAGTTACAATCTTACTCCCTTTCGCTTCAACTAATTCTCCGTTAATCTTAGCCACGGTTCCGTTAGTAGTTTTCCAATTTAATGTTACTTCCTCTCCGGCTCCTAATTCTGCTTTGATAGGGTCAGCAGAAAAGGAAGTGATTTTTCCAGGTGCCAAATATTTTACAGTTGCAATTGCAGTATCAGGTGCAGTTCCTTTGGTTATTAGAGTATATTGCGCTTCATTTCCCGGAGTTATGACCATTGAATCAATAGAATTTACAGATTGACCATTAATCGTTACATTGGTACCGGTTGTAGTTTCCCAATAAAGTCTAACTTGTTCTCCCTGCTCATAAAAATCAGGGATTGCATAAAAGCTTCTAATTATCCCGGTCGCGCTATTAATAATTGCATTATAAGCTGTTTGAGCTAAGATTGTATTACCTGGATTAGTTGGATGTATTCCATCAGAAAAAAGATCTGGATGTGGAAGCATTGCATTGTAAAAATCAATTAAGTAAGCACCGGAAGCATTACGAACAGAATCTGCCGCAGGAATAACTTTTTCTACCAATACAGATTGAGTGATTCCATACCTATCAATCTGAATAGGGCATGGGCTGGAAACAAATATTTGAGGATTTTTCCCATTTACCCTAAATTCACTGATCATTGCCATGTAATCATCAAAGTATTCATCTAAATAAATTCTGTTTTGTGGTTTAGTATCGTTAGTCCCGAGTTTAATAATTACAATATCAGGGTCGAAATTTTTCGCATTTCTATATGTCGGTTCATTCCAATATGGAAAATCTCCCTTTTTGAGCATCGTGGTGCCGGAAACTCCGAAATTTGAAACAATGTAATGGCTGCCGAGCATTGTTTGGAGTTGATTAGGATATGATTGAGCACCGCCGCCAATAGTAATACTATTTCCAATACAAGCGATTTTAATTTTCTTCAATTGAGCTGTTAAGTTAATAGTTGATAAAAGAAAAAATGATATTGTAAAAATTGTAATTATTCGTTTCATAATTTTGCCTGAAGAGATTTTTAATCAATAAAATGCAAAAATTGAGCCAACCAATATTTTTAAAAAACGACCTGTTTTTCAGCTGTATGTTAGTTAAGGAATTTATTAGATTAATAAAGAGTTCACATTTTAATAATCACTCGAGCAATTAGGCGAGAGATTTTATCCAATATATATTCTTGGTACACGAGTATTAATATTTGTAAGAATTTCATACGGAATGGTTCCTGCCCACGTTGCTAAGTCTTCAACTTTAATCTCAACGGAATCCGATTTTCCGATTAAAATCACTTCATCTCCATTATATGCACTGTCCTGCTCAATATTAACGACTAATTGATCCATCGAAATAGAACCTACAACCGGATATTTTTTATTACGAATTATTACTTCGGCAGAACTACTCATGCTCCTAAGATAACCATCCCCATATCCAACCGGAACGGTAACGGCACGAACATCATGATCGCTCTGCCATTTTGAGCCATATCCTACCGGATGATTTGGCTTAATTACCTTAAAATAAACTACTAATGATTTCCATTGAAGCGCCGGTAGAACTTCTATTGGTTTAAATATTTCACTCATTTCGTTAAAAGGATAAACTCCATAGAGCATTATACCGGGACGTACCATATCAAAATTTGCTTCGGGCATCTGACAAATTGCACCTGAATTAGAAATATGTCTGATCGGCGGTTCAATCGAATGCCTATCATAAAATTGCAGAACTTCGTTAAATCGGTCTAATTGTAATCGAGTATAACTCAAATCACTATTTTCAGAATTTGCTAGATGCGTATAAATTCCTTCCACAAGAATATTTTTGTATTTGAGTGATTCTTCTAAAAGCTTATCAGCACTATAATAATGAACACCGATACGCTCCATGCCCGTATCAATTTTTAGGTGAACTTTAGCTTTCTTTTTAAGTCCTTCGGATATTTCATCGATCTGTTTTATTTTTTCAATTGAAGAGGCTGTCATTGCGAGGTTGTATTTTATATAGACAGGAATTTGATTTCCCCAGATACCACCAAGAACTAAAATTGGAATTGTTACACCTGATTCACGTAATAAAATACCCTCTTCTAGTACAGCAACTCCAACATAATCAGCTTTAAGCTCTTCCATTAACTGCCCTACTCTTACAAGTCCATGACCATAAGCATTCGCTTTAAGAATTGGCATTACCTTAGACGGGAATACATGTGATTTAATTTTAAGATAATTTTCTTTTAATATTCTTAAATCGATTTGGAGCTGTGTAGGACGAATAATATCATCCACAGCCATTACCGGATAATTAACTAAGTTGTTCATCAAACCCTATTATTAATGAAACTAAAATAAGGTTTTTGTTCTACTCAAAAAAGGGAACTGTTTATTTAATTAAAAGCAGCTTCAGTTTTGAAATGTTGTTTTTATTTGAAAGGACACAGAAATAAATTCCGGAGGATACCAAATTCCCGTTTTGATTTTTTCCTTCCCAACGAGTTATGTAATTGCCTATTGGTTTTTCCTCATTCACCAATTCTTTAATTTTTTCTCCGAGCAAATTATAAATCTCTATTTTAATTACTCCTTGAGTTGAAACGAGATAATTAATTACTGTCGATGGATTAAATGGATTTGGAAAGTTTGAAACTAATTTTGTTTCTGTGGGGATTGGTTCTTTTTTTTCTTCTTTTACTGATACAGGAATATCGATTAATTTCTTAACTTCTGAAGGTAATAGCATATTATCGTAAATTTTTACTTCATCAATATTTCCTTTGAAATTATAATTTACATTATTAGGAAGCATTTGAGCTATCATCAAGTCTTGGCTTGAAGTCAGAAGTTTTCCGCTCCATTGAGTGAATCCATTTAAGTCCCCATTAATCCAAATTTCCAAATCAGTGCCATTATAAGAAGCGACACAATGATAGAGTGAATTTGATTTAAGTATAAGTTCACTATCTAAATCGATAATTCCATTATTCACTGCATTATTAGTCTTAATTGTCCATCTAAGTTTTTTAGCTGAAATAGAAATTTTGTATCTATTATCATAACTGCCATGTGAAATGATATAAGTTTCTTTATCGGTCAAAGATTCCGTTTTAATCCAGAAACTAATTGAAATTTCATTTTGGAAATTTATGGAGGAATTATTTTTTATTTGTACATTATCATTAACGCCATCAAAGTTCAAAGCACTCTTAGAGTGATTTAATCTATCATTAACAAACAGCGCACCATTATTAATCCCATTATTTCCATTTCCACTTTCATCGAGTACATTTGAATTAAATGGAAAATAAGCAATTAAATTTGGAGTGCTATATTTTTGAAAATCACGGACAAGAACCTTAATACTATCAGTTGCATTTCCTCCATTCCCATCATCAACTGAGCAAGTTAGAAAATAAACTCCCTCTGTAAACGGGGAAATCCAATATGTTGTATCTGCAATTGTTTCAAACGTACCGGATCTACTACTCCAGTTTATAGTCAAATTATCATCATCCAAATCAGATGTTTTACAAATTAATTTCGATTTTTCGCCAAGATTAAGTTTCCGTGATTCTGCTTTTAATAGATTGATTTGCGGACTATTATTAATTGACTCTACTACGTCTATTCTAATTTCAGAAGTATCAGATTTAGTAGTATTATCTGTTACTATTACTTTTATTATTGCTTCACCAAGTTCTGTAGGTGTAAATTCAATTTCAGATGCACTACCTAAAATATTTCCTTTAATTGCCGACCAGGAATAATTAATAACGGAATTTTCATTGTAAAAAACTGTGCAATAAATTTTTATTTTTTTACCTAACTTGATTGTCGATTCAGGGGCGGAGAGTGATTTAATTCTTGGCGGTATATTTACTTCCAAGCCCAAATCATAATCAACAACAAGACCATTTACAATCAACTTATTATTTTTATATCCCTTTTCAGCGTCAGATGGGATACAAACAAATGCAGTAGAACTTAATGGATTAATTGTAATACTATATTCATTAGAAATATTCGATGCAATAAAATTATTTTCAATTAGATTAAATAGGTCATAAGTTCCGGCTGGGATTTTAATTCTTACAGTTTTCTCTTCTGTATAAGGATTATAAACTAAGTATGAAGGAAAATCGTTTGTTTTATAAAAATCAGTAGCATTTAAATCCAATTGTAAAATCATAGGGATATCAGTCGTATCCACAATTGCCGCAAGATAACCGACAGATGAAGAACTGTATAATGAAAGATTGGTACTTGCCCAGCCACCTTTTTTAGCATCCCCCGTGGCAGTAGCCCAGCCGGTATTACCTTTAAGCAAAGCTTCATAAGCTATATATGATTTTGGATCATATTCTTTTGCCCATATCCTGCTATCCTGCCTAAGATCATCTATATAATTAGAATAAAATAATCGAGATGCATTCGCAAGATTTAGAATCCACTTTCCAATAGCATTTGCGAATCTACCGTCATATTTGACTAAAGGGACTAATGCCCCGGCTTGTTGAAATCCATTCATTGAAAAAGCGTACTGCCGATCGGAATCTTCGCCAATTAAACCGCTAACATCTTGTGTCTGCCATTTACCAATTATAACATTCCAACTTCGTAATTGAGTCAAATCAAAGCACCAATTGAGCATTTTAGAAATTTCATAATTAGTTCCGATTTCAGTATTCATTTTTGCCGCTGTGAGAACACCATAAGGTAATTGAATCTCATAAGCAGGATTTGTATTAAGAGAATTTAGAAACTCCATACACCATTCGGCACCGATTAAATATTTTTGTTCCTTCGTTTCTTGATAAGCATTATAAAGCATATAGCCAATAGCACCTGCCGCTTCAGGTTCGGGAACATCAGTGTCATTTGGCATCATTGTAATCAAATTCCAAGCACGATGATTCATATTTGGAACAGTCCATGGCGTAGTGCTTCCACCCATTGCATTAACTGCCTCAAGCCACCTATCAGCAAGGGCTATAAATTGGTTTTTATAATCTATCGTATTTGGATATAATTTATATAGCTGTTGAAAAAAAACGTTTGGCATTGTTTCATACCACCAATCATCGCCGGTACTTGTAGCCGGAGAATTGAGATAAACATTTTCGCCCGACTTTTTATTAAAAAACTCTCGGCTCATCTGAACCCAGTTATATCCATATTGATTACTTTTATTAATACCTAATAACGATGCCCCGATTAATGAAGGCAATATATTAATTGCTTCCCCAGAATTATTATGAATTGTACCTACATAACTATCAAGACTATAAAATTGCTCACTTGGATAATTGACCGCATCATTCTGAATTCTTATCAAAGGTAAATATGTGCCGGATGTATTTAAATTATATGCAATAGAATCGTAACCTCTTGCGACATCCTTCCAATCCCTCATTAAATAAGGTGATGGATTATTAGGCATCATTTCTATTCTCGTAACAGTCAATTGCTGACTTAAATCATTTGAGAAGTTTAGAAAAATCAATCCTATCAATAAAATCAACTTTATTTTCATTTCTCTCGTCTAAAATGTTATTAAGTGAAGTAACTTTAATATCTGTCCCTACTATTTTTTTCTTATTATTGCTTTCTATAAGATTCATTTCTCTGGGCAACATGATAAATCCCCTATCAGAAAAGATAGAATTACCTGCACTGATATCTACAAAAAACAATAAGGAATTTGAATGAACACGGAAACGATTAAAACCTATTTCATAAATCTTTATTTCTGCTTTTGGTAGATTAAAATATTTCCATTCTTTTTCTATATAATAATTTTGATGCAGTACTTCCCTTCTTTTATATAATGTTGTAACTAATATATCATCAGGAGTAAAATATTTTTTGATAGCCGGAATCCATAATTTAATTTGAGACTGCTTCTCAATAGTACCATTGCCAATAATCATTTTTTTAAAATAGATTTCCTCAGGAGCATAAATATAAATCGTGTAGTTATATATCACGGCTTTAGTCGAATGGTTGCTGATTTCCACATAATATTTATTATTTTCTTTAATTATTCTATGTGCCACATCAGCGAAAGCCTCTTTTACAAAATGGTAAGCCATTTTTGGAAGCTGCTCACTATCGATAAGCGACCAACTTGTAACGGGGTTAGTATCATTTATCTGCCATATTATTGAACCTTCTGTTGTTTGATTAAATCTCCAGTGCTCAAGACAAGTTTTAAG
>JBAYVI010000023.1:0-30454 GCA_041674625.1 Melioribacteraceae bacterium
CATCGCAATAAGCCATACCACTACCCATACAGCAAATAGAGAAATCGAAATCACTACCGCACCACCGGCAGCAGTAGCTAAACCACGCCCACCTTTGAAACCAATCCAGGGTGAAAAATTATGCCCAATCACAGCAGCAATTAATGCGAGCATTTTTAGTACGAATGAGGGCTCAAATAACATACCTGCGATCAATACCGGCACCGCACCCTTCGCAGCATCTATTAATAGTACAGCTAAACCTGTCAATTTCGAGCCTGATACTTTCATCGAATTGAGCGCTCCTACATTCCCGCTTCCTTCAGATGTAATATCTTTGCCATGAAACTTTTGCAATAAAATATATGCAGTTGGAATCGATCCTAAACCGAATCCCAATAAAATTACAATTACATACTCCATACCACTCCATAAAATATTAATCAATAAAAATAACTAATTTTCTTTAATAAAAATATCCATTGTCTAAATGAATTATTATGTGTATATTATGTACGAATATACACACGTTGAAAGCGTACACTCAAAGAGGAAATTAAAATGAGAACAAATATAGTAATAGATGATAACTTAATGTCGCTTGCCCTTAAAATCTCGGGCTTGAAGACGAAGAAAGAAGTTGTAGAAGAGGCATTAAAATTACTCGTAAAAGTAAAGAATCAGAGTAAACTTAAAAAGCTCAAAGGGAAATTGAAATGGGATGGTGATTTATCCGCTCTTCGAGGCATATAACGGAATTGGTTTAGTAAAATAGGGAGGCGGGAAGTTAGCGATGTTTGATTCTGCTTTTGAGGGTTTTGATTTTGCTTTATCTGCATTTCGAGGCATATAACGGAATCCGTTAAGAAAATCTATGGTAGGGAGCGTTAAGAGCGGCATACTGTTTGAGATGCGCAGCATCGAGTTTGTGCCGCTTAGCGAATGACATAGATTTTTAGGATGGAGTTATCAGCCTTGATTCTTTGCTACTTTCTCATCAAGGAGAAAGTAGGGAACTCCTCGCTCCGAGGAAAACACAAAATTACTTCAAGGAGAAAGTAGGGGAACTCTCTCTTGCCACAAGGAGATAATAATTAAAACCCCCTTCCCCGAAATAGACAACAAAAGTAGTCTATTTCAATTTTCCCTTGCATCTTTCTCAATATTATCATAAATATTTATCTTAATTATTTTTTAGTTTCACAAAAGAGGACTTAATGGTTAATTATATAGGGAATTTTAACGTCGTACCCGCACTGCCCCAAAACTTGGAAATGCTTCGAGAAATTGTTTATAACTTGTATTGGGCATGGAATCACGATGCAATAGATCTTTTTCGCAGACTCGACCGTAAACTATGGGATGACTGTCATCATAATCCCGTAGCAATGCTCGGTAAAATATCCCAAAAACGCCTTGAGGAACTTTCTGCAGATGATAGCTTTATCTCGCACCTAAACCGTGTTTACGTGGCACTCAATGTCTATATGGAAGAAAAAACATGGTTCAGTAAAACATATACCGGACCGAAAGAAAAATGCATCGTCTATTTTTCCGCTGAGTTCGGTCTCACTGAATGCCTCCAAATCTATTCCGGTGGTCTTGGTATTCTATCAGGCGATCATATGAAATCCGCTTCCGATCTCGGTCTCCCACTCGTTGGCGTAGGTCTATGCTATAAAGAAGGCTATTTCCAACAGTACCTTAATGCCGATGGCTGGCAGCAGGAACGTTACGAAATTAATGATTTCTATAATCAACCAATGACACCTGTCCAAGATGGCAAAAAAGGACAACTCAAAATTGAATTCGATTTCCCGGGACGAAAAGTAGTCGTAGCCGTTTGGAAAATCCAAGTCGGCAGAGTACCACTTTATCTTCTCGATACTAACGTACCCGAAAATAATGAAGAAGACCGCCGTATCACTCGTACACTCTATGGCGGCAATAACGAGACCCGCATTCAACAGGAGATCGTTCTCGGAATCGGCGGCATACGTGCTCTTCACGCACTTAATATTATCCCTACCGTATGCCACATGAATGAAGGTCACTCAGCATTCCTATCGCTCGAACGTATCCGAATGCTGATGAAAAATCATTCTCTATCATTCGCCGAAGCTAAATCGGTCGGGTTCTATTCTAACGTGTTTACTACTCATACACCCGTACCCGCAGGTATAGATATATTCCCGAATGAAATGATCGAAAAATATTTCGGCGGTTACTATCGCAATGAACTTCATATAAACGATAAAACTTTCTATCAACTCGGCACACTCGATAAAGATAAACCCGCAGCTAATTTTAATATGGCACATCTCGCCATGAATATGGCATCGTTCGTAAATGGTGTATCAAAACTTCATGGCTCTGTATCTAAAAAAATGTGGCAGTCGGGATTCAAAAATATTCCGTTCGATGAAATACCGATCGATTATGTTACTAATGGTGTTCATACACATTCGCATCTATCTAGCGATATGTTTGAATTACTTTATAGATATCTCGGCGATAAACTCGTTCAAAATCCCGCTGATCAAGAACTTTGGGAACGAATCGATGAAATCCCCGATGAAGAACTATGGCGTACTCATGAACGCCGCCGCGAACGTTTAGTTGCATTCGCACGCCGCCGCCTCGTTCAACAAGTTTCGGCAAGAGGGGGTTCCGCCTCAGAACTTAATTTCGCTAAAGAAGTGCTCGATGCATCCGCTCTTACAATCGGATTCGCACGTAGGTTCGCTACCTATAAACGGGGTAATATGATCCTGCGCGATGTCGAACGCCTCGCAAGTATATTGTGTAATACCGATCTCCCCGTTCAAATTATTATCGCCGGTAAAGCACATCCAAAAGATGAAGAAGGGAAAAAGATCATTCAGGAACTCGTTGGAATAGCTAAAGCAAATCACCTTCGTAAAAAAATTGTATTTATCGAAAATTACGATATGAATATCGCACGCTATATGGTTGAAGGATGCGATATCTGGCTTAATAATCCACGCCGACCCCTTGAAGCATCAGGTACATCGGGTATGAAAGTAATAGCTAATGGGGGACTGAATTTCTCGGTACTCGATGGCTGGTGGGATGAAGCTTATACACGCGAAACAGGCTGGAAAATCGGTAATGCCGAAGAATATACCGATCTCGATTACCAAGATGAAGTGGAATCCCGCTTAATCTATGAAGTGCTCGAAAAAGAGATCGTTCCATTATTCTATTCACGAGGCGAAGATAAACTCCCACGCGGCTGGATAGCAATAATGAAAAATTCTATGAAAATGCATGGACCTGTATTTAATACATCCCGAATGGTCGAGCAATATGCACAGAAATTTTATTTCCCTGCAATCGAAAAACGTACTCATCTCCAAGCTAAAGATTGGGAAAAGGGGAAAGAGTTTTCTGCATGGCGCGATAAAGTTCATCGTAATTGGGATTCCGTCCGATTCAATAAAATCGAAGAAGAAAAGAAAAATGGTGAACTTAAAGTCGGTAAAAAATTCTCTGTATCTGCCGAGATTTCTCTGGGCGAACTTACACCCGATGATGTTGAAGTGCAGATTTATTACACAAAAACTGATACTACTGAACTGATAAATAAATCGGTAAAAATGAATTATAAGCCGAATAAATCGAAAGATAATTTGTATTTTTATATTGGCGAAATAGAACTCGATGAAACGGGATTATTCGGATATACACTTCGGATACTGCCTGATAATTATATCTTAACAAATAATTTTGAACTCGGTCTTGTAAGGTGGGCATAAATGCTGCTTGAAACACTCGATCTACGCAATAACGATATTCTGATCTATTCACAGAATACATTCAATTTTAATGATAATTTTAAGATTATCTATAAGAACGAAAAGATCAAACGTCCTCGGGCTGTTTCATATTTTGATGTATGTAATTACGTTAAAGACCCTTCACCAAAAAATCTTATCGTATATCGGCTATTGACTAATGTACCCAAGCTTGATGCATATAGCACCAAGTTTGGGTATTTTATTCGTCTTAATGATAAAATGGAACTCGTTTATTTCGATCCGGTTTATGCAATAAAAGATCTTAGGCACTTGCGTTTTGAGTTAGATCCTGATAAATTTAGATTCAAAATTCAGCAAGTTGGGTTAACTTCATTAACGCGTAAAGAAAATGAAGCAGATTTCGCAGAAGTTTACTCATTTGATATGAAAGCAATAGAAGCACAGAATCAGAACGATAAAATATTTTCCGATGCAATCTTCGCATTCGATGAGAATTATATCGATGAAGAGATGCCTTACGAAAAAGAAAAAATAAAAATATTGGAAGATAATGGAGCGGAGAAGCAAGATTATAAAACTCCCGCATCGAACGATCAAGAAAAGATTCAGATAGTAAGGGATGAGCTGGTAACTCTCCTAAAAGAAGCACTTGGAATAGAAAAAAACAATCAGAAAGAAATGCCGCCCTCCGGATTCTCTGATTTCATTAAAAAAGCAAAAGACCAGAATGCAATGGACTTATTTAAGTCAACTATGAAATCGAACGAGCTTATGAACAGATCAGTAGTACTAAAATTAGACGAAATAACAAAGACGAAATAAATATTTATAAAGATTTTATATATATATTTTTATATAGTTTTATAGTCAGTAGAATTGTAGTATATTTAGAATTGTTATAAAATACAACTTATCTTGTTTTAAGAGGGCTTAAAACATTCAACATAGTAAAATTGGTAATAATCTAATAGTTGGTAAGACCGAATGGGACTTACGGAGCGGAGCTTTAAATAAAATTGGGTGCATAGATGAATAAAGAGTTGTTCTTAGAGAAAATCAGCAGTAAAGATGTTGTTATCGGCGTTATCGGCATGGGATATGTCGGTTTGCCTTTGGCAGTTGAATTTGGTAAGCAATATACAGTCTTTGGTTTTGATATTAACGAAAAACGAATTAAAGAATTAAATGAAGGTATTGATCATACTCTTGAAGTTTCTCCTGAAGAATTGAAAGAAGCAACATTATTAAAATATACCACAAGCAAAGGTGATCTAAGAGATTGTGATTACTTTATTGTAACAGTTCCCACTCCAATTGATAATTTCAAACGTCCTGATTTGACACCTTTGCTTAAAGCTTCTGAAACAGTTGGTAAAATCATGAAAATAGATTCAATTGTTGTATATGAATCTACTGTTTATCCGGGTTGTACTGAAGAAGATTGTGTACCTGTTTTAGAGGAAAACAGCGGTTATATTTTTAATAAAGATTTTTATTGCGGTTATAGCCCTGAAAGAATTAATCCGGGTGATAAAGAACACCGAGTTAGCACAATCAAGAAAGTAACAAGTGGTAGTACAAAAGAAATTGGCGAAATAGTTGATGCTTTATATCGGACTGTAATTACTGCCGGAACTCATTTAGCATCTTCAATTAAAGTTGCTGAAGCAGCTAAGGTTATAGAGAACTCTCAAAGAGATATTAATATTGCATTTGTAAATGAATTAGCAATGTTATTTAATAAGATGGGGATAGATACAATTGAAGTATTAGAAGCAGCAGGATCAAAATGGAATTTTTTGCCATTTCGTCCAGGATTAGTAGGGGGTCATTGTATTGGTGTTGATCCTTATTATCTCACACATAAGGCAGTAAGTATGGGATATCATCCTGAAATAATACTTGCCGGAAGAAGGATAAATGACGGAATGGGTTCTTATGTTGCAAAAGAATTTATAAAAGAATTAGTAAAAAATAATATAAAAGTAAACGGAGCTAAAATTCTAGTACTTGGAATTACATTTAAAGAAAATTGTCCTGATATTCGTAATTCAAAGGTAATAGATATAATAAATGAATTAAAGTCATTTAGTTGTCAAGTTGATGTTCATGATCCATGGGCTGATAAGAATGAAGTAGTAGTTGAATATGGTATAACATTATCAGAATGTAATTATAATAAATTATATAAATATGCAGGTGTAATAATTGCAGTTTCTCATAATCAATTCAAAGAAATAGATTACATGCAATATAAAGACTTAGTTATTTCTGATGTAAAAGGTATTGTAAACATAGATAAGAAATCAATAAGGCTTTAAAAATAAAATGAAATTAGAAAACTCAAAAATATTAATTACTGGTGGGGCTGGTTTTATTGGTTCGAATTTAGTAGAGAGATTTTTAGAACAAAATAATTTTGTAGTGTGTTTAGATAACCTAAGCACTGGATACAAAAAAAATATAGCACCTTTTCTAGATAGTAAAAACTTTCAATTTATTGAAGGAGACATTCGTGATTTAGTAACTTGCAGAACTGCGGTTAAAGATTGTGATTATGTATTTCACGAAGCTGCTTTGGGGAGTGTCCCACGTTCAATAAAAGACCCGGCAACCACAAATTCAGTAAATATAGATGGTTTTTTGAATATGCTTATTGCATCAAAAGATGAAAAAGTTAAGAGGTTTATATATGCTGCTAGTTCATCTACTTATGGTGACTCTCAGGAAATGCCAAAAGTTGAAGAGCGATATGGAAGACCGCTTAGTCCATATGCAATTACAAAAGTAGTTAATGAATACTTCGCTAAAGTTTTTAGTGAACTTTATGGTATGGAAACGATTGGATTAAGATATTTCAATGTATTTGGAAAACGGCAAGATCCAAATGGCGCATATGCAGCAGTTATTCCACTTTGGGTTAAGCAATTAATAAATAAAGAAAGCCCTGTTATTAATGGCGATGGTTCGTACAGTAGAGATTTTACATATATTGATAATGTAATTCACGCTAATGAACAAGCAGCAATAATAAAAAAAGATATTTATTCTGAAAGATTAAAAAAATATTTTGGTGCTGATTATAAAGAAAATAAAATTGTTTTTGATGTATTTAATGTGGCTTTTGGTGAAAATACTACTCTTAATGAGTTATTTAACTACTTAAAAGTAAATCTCACCAAATATTATCCTCAAATAGCAAACGTAAAGCCAATTTATGGCCCCAATAGAGCAGGTGATATTCCTCACTCTTTGGCATCAATTGAAAAAGGTAAAAAAGTAATAGGGTATAATCCCCAATATGATGCACACAGAGGTTTTGAGTTGGTGAGCGAATGGTATTATAAAAATTTTAAGTAAATAACCCTTTCTTAAAATGTTTTTTTCTCTCGAAAACAATCTAATATTTAGATTATCAAAGTTATTAACATAATATTCTCATGGTACACTATGTCAGTCCCAAATAAATCCATAATTAAACCGACAATACAGCTTACTACATTTTCGATACTAGGTTTTGCAATTAATTTATTAAGTCAAATTGTTGTAGCAAATTATTTTGGTTCTAGTATAGAACGAGATTCATTCTTTCTTGCTACTGGGATTTCAGCATTCATTACCTTTGTTTTTGTTGGTTCCTTCGGAAATGTGTTTTTGCCCCGACTAATAAGTATTACTGAAGATAATCAAAAGACTGAATTTATTTTATCATCATTTATCATAGTCTTTACTTTATCGCTAATTATTGTGATAATATTAATTGCATTTATTGCCCCAATTGTTGATATTATTGCGATCGACTATGGTATATCACATAAAAGATTAACACAAAATCTTCTAATATTATTATCACCATCAATTCTATTCAATACATTAGCAAATATGCTTAATTCATTATATTATGAAAAGCATAGGTTTATGAAACCCGCTATTGTTTTACCAATAGTAGCATTTGTAAACTTGTTTGCGTTGTTTGCACTCTTCCCATTTTGGGGGATATTTAGTTTATCTTTCGGCGCATTAATTTCTTCAATCGTAAGTGTCGTTTTATTGGCTCCAATATTTTATAAAAAAAATTTTTTCTCAATGAAAAAATTTTCTTTATTTAATGAGCATACAAATAAATATTTAAATATTGTTTGGCCCTTGTTATTGTTAGGTTTAATATCAAGAATGAGTACCATCTTAGAGCGGATGTTTGCAACTAGTCTTGAAGTTGGTAGTGTCTCTTATTTAGGTTATGCTAACCAAATATCATTAATCGTGGGGACTATTGCCATATCTGGAATTGGTACAAGTATCTATCCGAGACTTGCAAATTTATGGAGTAATAATAATCTGGTTGAATTGACAAATCAATTTAGGAATATCTCAAGATTTTTTTTCATAATTATGATTCCTATTTTTATAGTAATATTATTTTTAGGCAATGATGTTATTAAAATACTTTTTGAAAGGGGTGAATTTAATCATATCACCACTGTTGCAGTTAGTAAAACATTAATTTGGTACATGTTTGCTATGATTATTAGGGCAGAATTAAGTTTTACAACGAAAATATTTTTTATATCTGGAAAAACTGGTATACTCTCAATTATATCCACATTAGAGCTAATTATAT
The DNA here is from genome assembly GCA_041674625.1 of Melioribacteraceae bacterium. Taxonomy (GTDB): domain Bacteria; phylum Bacteroidota; class Ignavibacteria; order Ignavibacteriales; family Melioribacteraceae; genus BRH-c32. Next base: position 8,383 of record JBAYVI010000023.1, read on the forward strand.
TTGTTGGTATTGCATATTTTTTAAGAGTACAGTTTTCATACTTAGGAATAGCTATTAGTTGGTTTATATCCAATTTATTTAATTATTTTGCTTCGCTTTATTATATTAAAAGTAAAATCCTAAATATACAAATTGGTGAACTTTTTTATGACTTATTAAAAATTATCATCGTAACATTCGTGAGCTATGGAATAACTTTTCTGTTATTAAATAATTTAAATATAGAGAGTACTCTCCTAAAAGTCACTTGCACTGGTATGTTATTTGTACTTATTTATATAATAATTGGAAATTTAGTAGATATTAATGAGATTAAGTATATTTCAAATAAATTTATAAATAAAGCATCAAGGTATTTCTAATTAACATCTAAGGTAAAAATGGAATATGATTATTTAATAGTTGGGGCAGGATTATATGGTTCTGTCTTTGCGCAAGAAGCTCATAAACAAGGCAAGAAATGTTTGGTTATTGATAAACGAAATCACATTGGTGGAAATATTTATACAGAAAAAATTGCAGATATCAATGTACATAAATATGGTGCACATATTTTTCACACAAGTAATAAGTATATTTGGGATTACGTAAACTCTTTTGTTAGCTTTAATCGTTTTACAAATTCACCAGTTGCTAATTTTAAAGGTGATTTATACAATTTACCTTTTAACATGAATACTTTTTACAAACTTTGGGGTGTTAAAACACCCGAAGAAGCATTTGAGAAAATAGAGGAACAAAGGATAATAAGTAAATATATTAAAGATCCTAAAAATCTTGAAGAACAAGCGTTATTGTTAGTTGGAAGAGACATATATGAAAAATTAATTAAAGGATACACAGAAAAACAATGGGGACGTCCAGCAACAGAAATTCCTGCATTTATTATTCGAAGACTTCCTTTGAGATTTACTTTTGATAATAATTATTTTAATGATATTTATCAAGGTATACCTATCGGGGGTTATACTAAATTATCGTTAAAATTGCTTGAGGGAATAGAAGTGCGAACGAATATCGACTATTTTCAAGATAAAACTTCATTAGATTTACTCGCTAATAAAATAGTATATACTGGAAAAATAGACGAATACTTCGATTATTGTTTTGGGAAACTAGAATATAGAAGTCTACACTTTGAAAGTGAATTATTGGATATAAAAAATTATCAAGGAAATGCTGTTGTTAATTACACCGATAAAGAAATCCCTTTTACCCGTATAATTGAACACAAACATTTTGAGTTTGGTACCCAAGATAAAACATATATTACTCGTGAGTTTCCACATGAATTCTCAAAAGACCAAGAAGCGTATTATCCAATAAATGATTCGAAAAACCAAACTCTTTTGGATAAATACAAAAATCTTGCAACTACAAAAATTAATGTTATTTTTGGTGGAAGACTTGCAGAGTATAAATATTATGATATGCATCAGGTAATAGAGAGTTCATTAAATACAGTTAAAAATGAATTGGAGATTGAATGAATGATTCAATAGCCGCTGTGGTGGTGACTTATAACAGAAAAGAACTTCTTCTAAAATGTTTAGATGCAATTCGTAGCCAAACACTTAAAGTTGATTCCATTTTCATTGTTGACAATTGTTCTAATGATGGAACTCAAGATTTGTTATGTGAAAAACAGTATATTCCTAAGACTATTAAAAATGGAAAGGAGAAGAATCAATATTTAGAATATGCAATTTCAAGTTTAGTCAAACCTTATGAAAATATTAAAATAAATTATATTAGTAAATATGAAAATGATGGAGGAGCTGGTGGTTTTTATGAGGGGATGAGGTTGGCCTATTTGTCTGATTATACTTGGCTCTGGTTGATGGATGATGATGGTTTACCAGATAACGAACAAGTTAAAGAATTATATAATTATTCCACAAAGAATCAAATTAAATATGCAAATGCTCTAGTAATCAACAATACAAATCATGAAATGCTGGCTTTTAAACTTAAAGGATATGTAGATGTTAAATCTATTAAAGAAATAAATTTGATTAAAAATTATATCACTCCTTTTAATGGAACTTTTATACATCGTGATGTTCCAAAAAAAATTGGATTTATTAAAAAAGAAATGTTTATCTGGGGTGATGAAAATGAATATACTTTGAGAGCAATTAAAAATAAAATATCCATTGCAACTATAATTAAAGCAAAACATTACCATCCTGAAGCAAAAACCATAACCAAGAAAATAATACCAGGAATATTCCCGTACGAAATAGAGATAAAACCATCAACAAGAATGTGTGTGTTTATTCGGAATCGTGCATTTATATTAAGTAATTATTATAGCTTAAAACAAAAAAGGAATAACTTTATTAAATATTTTCTTTACTATATTTTTAGACTGAAATTTATCTCCCTATTTAAGTTTATTTCCTGTTTCAGAGATGGGTCAAATAACAATTTTACAAGAAAAATTATTTAGTAATATGAAAAAAATACTATTTATTCATCCGGGACAATTTGGGACTCAAACAAGTACTTATAATTATTGCTTGTTATTAAAAGAGAAATATAAAATAAACTATATAGGTATTGATGAAGGGTTAGCAAATAGAAACATTAAAGGAATAAAATATATTCATATACCTCAAGCTACAAACGGCTGTTTAATGAGATTAAATTTTTTCAAAGCGATTTATAGGGAAGTGCATATGAACAGTTATGATTTTGTTCTTGTTAATTATTTCATTTTCTGTTCTATCATTAGATTGTTTATCAAAAGGAAAATAGTTGTAGAAATACGATCTGGTTATATTTTCTCTTCATTTTTAAAAAGATTTTTCTATAATATGTTTTTATTTATAGAAGTTAAGTTTTTCAAAAATATTACTACGATCTCACAGGGGATAGTGAAATATTTGAATTTACCAGCTCGAACTTCTATAATCCCTTTGGGGTCACCAAAATTCGCTTATTCCAAAAAAGATTTTAAAGAATTAAAGTTCTTGTATGTTGGAACATTTCATGAGAGGAATATTACTACTACCATAAAAGCTTTTGCTCAATGGTATTTTGAAAATATTAATCGTTTAAATGTGAGTTATACAATAATAGGTCATGGGTCTAAAACTGAAGTAGAAAAAATTAAAAATATGATAAAAGAGCTTAAAATAGACAAGATTGTTTCGTATAAAGGGGAAATTCGCGAACCAAAAATTGCAGAATATTTCAATAGTCATAATGTTGGTGTTTCATACATACCAATAAAAAAATATTTTGAGAATCAACCACCATTTAAAACATTTGAATATTTACTTAGCGGTATGCCTGTTTTAGCCACGGCAACAAATGAAAATATAAAAGTAATTAATGATGCAAACGGAGTTATTATCGGAGATACGGTTGAGGATTTCTACAATGGATTAATTAAAATATATACAAACATTAACACTTATAGTTCTGAAAAAATTCAAAAACAATCTCAAAAATATAGTTGGGACTATATTGTGACATTTAATCTTATTCCATATATTGAAAGAGTTTCATGTTAAAAGGGGCTAATAATTCATGGATAATATATAGTTTTATTATTACAACTATAGTAGTTTTTATCTCGGAGAATCTAGAAATAACTGGGGTTATATCATTTTTTTCGGGCTTCAGACACGTTGTGATCTTGTTCGTATTTTTTATTAATTGGTTTTTGTTTGGAGGAAGAATTAGTTTCCCAATAAGATATAAATCTATTATACTTGCTATTTTTATATTTATTTTTTTTGCCTATCTTGTTACGCAAGCAACATTGATAAACTATGTCTTAGGTATAGGCTTTACTTTCCTTTTCTCAGCGATGTTTATACTTGGTATTAACACAAAAACAAGTGAGATAGATATTTTAAAAATATTCGATAAGTTATTAGTTGTAATCATAATTATGTCTATATTTCCAATAATACAAGTAATATTTGCTCAAACAACAATGAGATTGGTGTTTGGTATCTTTAGAGAAGTAGGCGCATTTGCTTCAACTATGAATATTGGTGCGATCATTGCTCTTTCACTTTATATAATTACAGCAAAAAAAAAATATTTATATATTGCGTTTTTTTTTAGTTTTGGTATAATGATGACTATAATAAAAAAGACAATTATTAGTAATGTGTTTGTCTGGTTCTTTTTTATTTTTAATTTTACAAGTTTGAATATGAGAAGGAGACTTTTACTTTTTTATTCTGTATTGTTAATGGTTATGTTTTTCGTATATGAGGCTGATTTTGTAAATAACATTGCTAATAATTATTTTTATTTAGAGAGATCAGGTGTTGAAGGACATGTCAGGACAGGAATGTATATCGCTGGTTTTCAGATAGCTGTTGACTATTTCCCCTTTGGGTCCGGATTGGGAACATTTGCTAGTTTGTCAAGTATTGTAGGGGGATATAGTAGTCTTTATTTTTCATATGGTGTTTCAAATATCGGTTCAAATTCAGCGTCAGCTGTCGCAGCGGGTCATCATACACTCTTAGATACATTTTGGCCTCACATTCTTGGAGAACTGGGTTTTATTGGAACCGTATTATTTTTGTATTTGTGGTTTTTCCCAATTAAATTAGCTTTAACTGGATTATCAAAAATAAATTCATCACTTATTAAAGGATTTTCGTTTTATATAATATTAATTATTATAGTGATGACATGGGAAGGATTTTCGTTATATACTCCAGAAATACCATCATTTATATTATTACATTCTGGGCTTAGTGGTTTATGTTATTATCATCTTCGCAAAAATCTCTATTCCACTTTAACAAATTCTTTATGATAAGATAATTTTTATTATATCTAAGCTATAATTATGAAAAAATTAAATATATTGATTGTTGCTCACGAATTTTCTCCATCACAGGGCTCGGAATGTGCTGTGGGTTGGAACCTGGTAAATAATTTATGTAAATATCATAATATCACAGTATTATTTGCGGAAACAAATCAATTCAATACTTCTGAATACGAAGGAGATATATATCAGCATACGTTATTTCATGGTGAGATAAATGGTTTAACTCTAATTCCTGTCCCCCAACCAATAATTACAAAGTTATATGTTAAGATTAATACATTAATTAAATCTGATAATTCAGCAATTGGCTTTGCCCCACTTTATTATGCAGGATATAAACATTGGCAAAAAGAAGTATTCAATATTGTGTCACGATTAATAAAATCAGAGAAATTTGATTTAGTTCATCAGCTAACATCAATTTCATTTCGTGAGCCGGGTTATCTTTGGAAACTTGGCATTCCTTATGTCTGGGGTCCGTGTAGCGGTCTAGTTAGAATGCCATCATCCTTTTACAGGAGTTTAAAAATAAGCGAGATTTCTTTTGAACTAATAAGGCGTCTAGTAAATTTTATACAGTCCAAATTTTCTTTGCGTATTAGAAAAGCAATTCAAAAGGCCTCAATGATATACTCAGTTACTATTGATGATTATAATTATTTTACTTCTAAAGCAAAATGCGATGTTAAAATAATGCTCGATGTTGGAGGTTATGGGAATTCATTTAATAAAAGTAGTATCAAATCAAATAATAAGGCACTCAAAATACTATGGGTAGGAAGGTTAGTCTATACGAAAGCACTAGATATCCTGCTAAATTCTTTGAGTTTAGAGCCAAAACTCAAAAACAAAGTAGAACTATCTATTATTGGTGATGGGCCGCTAAGAAAACAATACGAAAAATTAGCAAATAAATTGAATCTGAACAACATTATTTGGCTTGGGGATGTTGCTCATGAAAATGTATTTGAATTTATGCAGAATTCTGATGTACTAATACACACAAGTATAAAAGAAGCCACTTCAGCAGTAATATTGGAATCATTAACCTACGGCCTACCAGTTATTTGTCATGATGCATTTGGAATGGCTACAGCTATCAATGAAAAATGCGGGATCAAAATCCCTTTATCTTCTCCACAAACAAGTATTAATGGCTTTTCTGATGCAATACAAAAATTAGTCAATAACAGAAGTTTGCTATCTGCACTTAGTAATGGCGCAAAAATAAGATCACAAGAATTAAGTTGGGAAAATATGGCTAAAAGAATAAGTTGTGACTATGTAGATATTGCTAATACATTAAATTAAGTTGGATAACATGAATATTCTAATGGTAAATTGGTCTTGGTACCCTAGTGGAGGTGATTGGTCTTATATTGAAAGTGTTTGTAATTTATACGAGTCAATGGGTCATAAGATTGTACCATTTTCAGTAATGAATGAAAAAAATTTTAATACTCCATTTAGCAAATATTTTATTAAAAATATTAATTATAAAAAATTTTATAAAAATTTCTCATATACATCCGCATTTCAAACGTTTGGAAAATCTATTTATTCTGTAGAGGCAAAAAAAAAATTACGCTTACTACTGAGCGAAAACAAAATAGATATTGCACAATTAAATAATATATCAAGTTATCAGACCCCAAGCATAATACCCGTCCTTAAAAAGGCAAATATTCCTATTGTTTGGCGTATTTTAGACTACAGATTAATTTGCCCAAATTCTACTTTTTTGTCAAATGGTAAGATTTGTGAAGCTTGTCATAAACATAAGTATTATAATGCTATCTCTCAAAAATGTAAAAAAGGCTCTATTTTTGCAAGTACTCTTTTCGCAATTGAAAGCTCTATCTATTATCTATTACGATATTATGATCAAGTTGATTTATTCCTTTTTCAAAGTGAGTTTTCACGAGATATGTTTGTCAAATTCGGATATGATAAAAAAAGGACACATATAATTGAAAATAGTTATGAATATTCCAATATCCAACCGAAGTACAATGGCGATAATTACATTTTGTACTTTGGTCGACTTTCAAAGGAAAAGGGTATTCTTACGCTACTTAATACCATGAAAATGTTGCCAGATATAAAATTGATAATAGTAGGAGATGGTCCAGATTATGAAAGCTATAAAAATTATACGAATGAAAACTCATTGGACAATGTAACTTTTACTGGACCTAAATGGGGGGAGGATTTGGATCCAATTATTAAAAATTGTGAATTTGTAGTTGTGCCTTCGGAATGGTATGAACCTAGCCCATATGTTGCGCTTCAAGCATTTGCTAATGGAAAACCTATTGTTGCCTCAAACATTGGGGGCTTAAAGGATTTAATATTAGACAATAAAAATGGTATGTTTTTTGAAGCAGGAAATTCAGTTGACTTTTCAGTAAAAATTAGGACACTATTTGAAGATAAGAAATCAATAGAAAGAATGGGAATTAATGCGCGTGAAATCTTGGAAATAAAAAATAATTCCAATCGGTATTATGCCGATACAATGCGAGTTTTTACAAACCTTATTAACAAAAGGAAAATTTTATGAATGCTTTGGTTATAGGAGGGAATGGGTTTATTGGCTCACATTTAATCGATTATTTGTTATTAAAAGGGCATAAAGTTCGTGTATTTGACATTTCCCATGAACGTTATCGCAAGCCATTATTGAATGTGGATTATAGAATTTCGAATCTAGATAATATTCCTGATTTATATGAAGCCCTATTGGGAGTCGATGTACTATTTCATTTAGCTAGCTTGTCAGTTCCAAGTACATCTAATATTGATACAGTATCAGATATCAATAAGAATCTTATCCCAACACTTAATATTCTAAACTTATCAATAAAATTAGGATTAAAACGGATTGTATATTTTTCTTCAGGTGGTGCTGTATATGGTATTCCTTCCACACCCCTAATAAAGGAAGACCATTCATTGAACCCAATATCATCCTATGGGATAGTCAAAGCAACAATCGAAAGATACTTATTATTGTATCAAAAAATGTACGATTTGCAACTTCTTATATTAAGACCATCTAATCCTTTTGGCCCTCGTCAAGGACATTTTATTGCACAAGGTGTTATTTCTACATTTCTACGACAAATAAAGACAAATGAAAAGATTACGGTTTTTGGTGATGGTAATGCTCAAAAAGATTACATCTACATCAATGACTTAATCTGGTTAACTTACAATTTAATTATAAATAATCAGGTTGGTGTTTTTAATTTAGGGAGTGGAAAAGGTACTTCAATAAACCAAATAATAGACAAAATACGAAGTATCACACGCAAAAATTTTGAAATTAATTATGTAGCAAAACAAATTTATGACGTGGATCATTTTGTATTAGATATTTCTAAGATTACGGAACTTTTTAGTGACTTCCCTAAAACGGCTTTAATTGATGGAATCTCAGAAACATGGAATTGGATAAATCAAGAATAATATTTTTCCTAATTTATTGTTAAATAATGTAGATATAAAGGCAATGTATGTTAATAATCAATAAATTAATAATGTTTCTTGGAAGAGATAATTATTCAGTAGACGTTAATTTAACAAAATATGAGATACTGTTAATCTTATTTTCAAAGGGTTTGTCTCTATTAAGAGGCTTTTTATTAAAAATGACAGTAAAAAACAAGGGGGGATTTCTATTTGTTGGAAGAAAATGCAAATTTTCTTTTCGAAAAAAAATAAGTATTGGTAGAACTGTCACTATTGGGGATTATGTTGAAATTAATGCACTTTCAAACTCTGGGGTAATAATAGGTAATAATGTTTCAATATTAAAAGGTACAATTATTGATTGCACTGGTGTTATTAGCCATTTAGGCGAGGGCCTTAAAATAGGGGATAATGTAGGAATTGCCCAAAATTGTTTTATTCAAGTTCGAGGAAAAACAGAGATTGGGGATAATGTAATTTTTGGGCCAAATGTATCAATCTTTTCTGAAAATCACAACTTTAGTAACCCAGACGTGCCAGTAAACGTCCAGGGTGTAACTAGAAAAGGGGTCATTATCGAAGATGGTGTTTGGATTGGAACAAGAGCAGTTGTTCTTGATGGTGTTAAAGTTGGGAAAAATAGTATAATAGCAGCTGGAAGTATTGTAACCAAAGATGTTCCTTGCTGTTCAATTGTTGGAGGTGTTCCGGCAAAAGTACTAAAGCTAAGAAAATAATGAGGAAAAAAACATGAAAAAAATCTACATAGCTGGTTGTGGCGGTATGCTAGGTGAAGCATTCTATAAACAATTTAAAGACGAATACGAAGTAAAATGTACAGATAAAGATGTAAATGAGGAATGGTTATCATTCTTAGATTTTAGGGATTTTGAAGCTTATAAAAAGGACGTATTGGAATTCAAACCTGATTACTTATTTCATTTAGGTGCTTATACCGATTTAGAATTTTGTGAAGAAAATGCAGACGACACGTATAATACAAATACATTATCTGTTGAAAATGCAGTTTATATTGCAAATGAATTAAATATACCATTACTTTATATAAGTACAGCTGGAATCTTTGATGGTGGTAAGGAGTTTTACGATGATTGGGATATTCCAAATCCATTAGGTGTTTATGCCCGCTCTAAATACATGGGTGAAAGATTTGTAGTTGAAAATGCAAATAGATTTTTAGTTTGCCGTGCAGGTTGGATGATGGGTGCTGGGCCAACTAAAGACAAAAAATTTATCCAAAAGCTGATGAAACAATTAAAAGATGGGAAGAAAGAGTTGTTTATTGTTAATGATAAAGATGGTACGCCAACATATACACATGATTTCGCAAAGAATGTTAAGTTACTTATTGAAAAGGAATACTGGGGCTTATATAATATGGTTTGTAAAGGCCAAACAAGTAGATTAGAAGTTGCAACTGAATTGTTGAAGATTTTAGGAAAGAATGAAGAAATTATACTTACTGAAGTTACTTCGAACTATTTTAAAGAAACATATTATGCTGAAAGACCCCAATCTGAAAGGTTACTGAATAGGAAATTAAATTTAAGACAATGCAATATTATGAAAGATTGGAAAGTTGCTTTAAAAGAATATATTGAACTTTATTATAAGGATTATAAGTAACTTATGAGAAAAATTGCTATTATTGGATCTCATGGCCTCTATGCTAATTTTGGTGGATGGGATCAGCTTGTGAGAAATTTAGCCGAGAGAAAAATAAGTGACAAAATAGAATATTTAATTTTTAATTCAATAGAAACACCCGAAAAAATTATTACTCCAAACCAAGTAAAAATTAGACGAATTAAATTAAAGGCCTCTGGATTTGAAGGACTTTTTTTTGACTTTTGGTCGATATTACTTGCTTTTTGGCGAGTTGACACAATACTTTTCCTTGGTGTGCAGGGTATTCCTCTAATTCCTATCTTAAATGTTTTTCGAAAAGTTAAAATTATATCGAATATTGGAGGTATAGAGTGGGAAAGACCTAAATTTGGCTTTTTTTCTAAACAGTATCTTAAGTTTTGTTTCAAACTTAGTCTAAAACATTCTTCTTATGTTATTCTTGACAATGAATATTATAAAACGTTTTTACCGAAAAAAATTAAATCAAAAATCAAAGTTTTACCATATGGTGGTGAAATTGATACTTCGCTAAATGTAAATCAAGAGTTTAAAAACAAATATGAATTTATGAAGGAGGACTATTTTTTATCCATTAGTAGAGCCTTAGCTGATAACCAAATTGACAAACTGTGTGAAAGTTTTGTCGGATCAAAACATCAATTAGTTTTAATTTCCAATTTTACATCTTCAATATTTGGTGAAAGTGTTTATAATAAATACAAAAATGTATCTAATATTTATTTGATTAACGGATTATATAATAAGTCGGAATTAGACTTAATTAGGAGAAAATGTAAAGCATATATTCATACTCATACTTTGTGTGGGACGGCACCATCTTTGGTTGAAATGATTATTGCGCAAAGGCCTATAATTTCAATGAATAATCCTCAGAATCAATTTACTTTATTTAATCAAGGTTTCTATTTTTTCAAATTCTCTGATATCCAGGAATTATTGGACTCTGGTGCATCGTTAAATAATTTTATCCCTTCTAAAGAGCTTTGTCGAGTATATGATTGGAACAAAATTGTTTTTGAATATGAATCAATTCTATATTAATTCTTAAATTTTGTAAAAAATAATATTTACTATCCCCATTAGCTTAACCATAAAATGATTTTTTGAAATCTAAATCTTGCAAGCGCTATTTGATATGATTTCTAATTACAATAAAATGATTTTGAATTTTGAAAAGGATAACGAAATTGAGTTTAATTTTAATAGCTGGTAGCAACGGTATAATAGGAAGCCAATTATTCTCGCATTTATCAAAAGATAGTAATGTTTTAGGTGTCGGTTATGAAAAACTTTCTCAAAACAATTATTCGCAACTTGATTTAACCATTAAAGAAAATGTCTCTACTTTTGTAAAAGAAAATAAAACTTTCTCCTCTCTCATTTTTCTAATTGGGTTGGCGCATTCAAAAGGGAAAGGAGCTGAATACAACAAATTTTATATTGTTAATGTGCAGACTTTAATAAACCTTTTAAAAGAGATGAAAAGTCAAAATAAATTACCTGATAAAATAATATATAGCAGTACTATATCCACTTATGGTGATAAATTTAATCAAAATATATACTTAGAAGATTCGGAACTTATACCAAAATCTCCTTATGCAATTACTAAATTAGAAGCTGAAAAATACCTTCTTGAAAACTTCAAAGAAAAAAGCTGGATTTTAAGATTCGCTCCGGTTTATACTCCCACTTTTTTGCTAAATATTTCCAGAAGAACCAAAATTAAAAATAAGTTTTACAAGATAGGCAACGGTAATAATAAATTATCTCTTTTATCTATTAAGAATATAGAGAATGTAATTCAAGCAATTATTGAAGATAAAGTGCCTTCAGGTATTTATAATGTCAGTGATGAAAAAGAATATTCTTTTAATGATTTATTAAAATATTCAGATGCTAAATCTATTTTAATTGTTCCTTCTATTTTTGTTAAATCTCTTTTTTATATGAATAAGTTAATAAAAAATAATTTTATTCATGAGAATTCGATTAAGTTATTAACAGATAATATATATCCATCTACAAAGCTTCAAAAATTCGTGAAATTAGATTATACTCTCTCGGATAATAAGTAAAAAATATTATATAAATAATGCAACGATTATTAGCTCTACTTATATTTATTTGTATCTCGCCAATTTATATACTTATAAGTATTTTAATTTTTTTAGAAGATGGATTCCCGATTCATTTTAAACAAAAGAGACCGGGATTAAATCATCTGTTATTCGATTTTTATAAATTCCGTTCAATGAAGAAAAATACGCCCAATGTGGCAACACATCTTTTAGAAAATCCGGATCAATATTTGTTAAAAATTGGTAAAGTACTAAGAAAATTCAGTCTAGATGAATTACCTAATTTAATTAATGTGATTAAAGGTGATATGGGATTTGTTGGTCCCAGACCGGCATTATTCAATCAATATGATTTAATCGGTTTAAGAGAAAAATATGGATTAGATAAATTAAAACCCGGAATTACAGGCTGGGCTCAAATCAATGGTAGAGATGAACTTTCTATTCCCGACAAAGTAGAATATGAAAGATATTACTTAATTCATAAAAGTTTACTATTCGATGTAAAAATATTCTTCTTAACTATTTTGAAAGCATTTACCGGAAAAAACGTTACACATTAATAATATATATAAAAGACTATAATGCCTATAAACACACTTAACAGTTCTCTTCATAATCTAAGAAATCGACATTTTTTCTATATAGATATCCTCTTAGTCCTTATCTCTCCGTTTCTTGCTCTTTTTGTGAGGTATGATGGGCTTATCCTTTTTATGGGGCATTTTGATGGCGTGCTTATCTACGTCTTTATTTTCTCTATTCTAAAACTTTCTATCTTCGGAATTCTCGGTCTTTATCGCCGTTTCTGGGCGCATGCAAGTGTCGATGATCTCGGTCAACTACTTCTCACAAGTATTATTACTCTCCTTATTCAAGTATTCCTCTTCAATTTAATCCGAATTTTTAGTCCCGATCTTAGAGCAATGCCTTCATCTTTGCCTTATCTTGATGCTGCAATTGCTATGATCTTAGTCTCTACTCTTCGATTCAGCGTCCGTCTTTTTGAGCGTGCTTCGCATCGATTGAATAAACATCCGAATAAAGAAAATATTCTCGTTATCGGTGCCGGTGATGCAGGTACAATGGTTGTGCAGGAAACTCAAAAATATTCAAAAATCGGTATGAATTGTATCGGTTTTATCGATGATGACCCCATTAAACAAAAGATGCGTGTGCGTGGTATCCCTGTTCTCGGTACACGCTCAGAGATTGGCAATATCGCTAAAGCTCATAATATTAAAAAAGTTGTTATCGCTATGCCCACGGCTCAGGGTATTGAAATAAGAAAGATTCTTGAAATATGCAAAGAAGCGGAACTCGAAGTGCTCACAGTACCGAGTATGTCCGATATTATCAGCGGTAGAATAAGAGTAGATAAATTTAGAAAAATTGATATCGAAGATCTCCTTAGACGCGACCCGATTACTACCGATCTTCAAGAGATTGCAGGGAAGATTCAAAATAAAGTAATTATGATTACCGGAGCAGGTGGCTCAATCGGAAGCGAAATCTGCCGCCAAATCTGCGAAGGCTATCCTAAAAAAATTATTCTTCTCGGACATGGGGAAAATTCGATCTTCGAAATTGAACAGGAACTCCGCTCAAAACTTTACAATAAACCGATTATTATCGAACCAATTATTGCCGATATCCGCTTCAACGAACGGCTCGATTGGGTTTTCCGTACCTACGAACCGGAAATAATCTTTCATGCCGCCGCTCATAAGCATGTACCCCTTATGGAAAATAATCCCTCGGAAGCTATTTCTAATAATATTATCGGTACACGTAATTTGATCTCCCTCGCAATTAAATATAACGTGGAAGCTTTTACGATGATCTCTACCGATAAAGCAGTTAATCCGACTAATATTATGGGGATGTCCAAACGAATTGCTGAAATTATTGTACTTAGTGCGGCTAATTATTCAAATAAGAAATTTTCGGTCGTTAGATTCGGTAATGTGCTCGGTTCCCGCGGCTCAGTAGTAAATATATTCCGTAAACAGATTGTAGCCGGCGGTCCCGTTACTGTTACCGATCCTCGAATGATTCGCTATTTTATGACTATCCCCGAAGCTGTTCAACTCGTGCTCCAATCATTCGTTCTCGGAAAAGGGGGCGAAATTTTCGTTCTCGATATGGGTGAGCCGCATAAAATTGTTGATCTCGCCTCAGATATGATTACTCTCAGCGGTTTTGAAGTGGGACGAGATATCGAAATTAAATTCGTAGGCGTTCGACCAGGCGAAAAACTCTATGAAGAATTATTTTATTCTGATGAAGACCATGCTATAACTGCTCATAACAAAGTATTCCGCTCTTCAGATATCGCTCCACTTCGATTCGATTCGCTTACTAAAAGAATTGATGACTTTGTTGATGAGAATAGAATTAATAATTATGATAACGTAATCAATGAACTAAAATCCCTTATGATAGAGCTAAATCATAAAGAGGAAAATGTAGCATGAAGAAATTTTTCGTTATGATTTTTGTTTCGTGGATGGCGGTTTCATTTTATTCTTCATCTTCAGTTATTTTTGGACAGACGATTACAGGACTGACCGGTTTATATACTATTCCGACAGGGGAGACTTTAGAAAGCGGAAAACTGATTCTCGGAGCGAATTATCTCTCTGATGGAAACGATAAAGGATATTCTCGGAACTTAGAGGCGGTGTCTTATTATCTTACTTTCGGATATCTTCCATTTTTGGAAGTGGGTCTCCGATTTACTAATCGTACCAATGCAAGCGATGCGCTCGGAGATCGGATGTTCTCTGCACGTCTCAAATTTCTTAATGAATCGGAATATCTTCCTTCGGTGGTATTCGGAGCACATGATATTTTCCGCAGCAGCGATAGCAAAACAAATTATTATAATGCAACATATTTTGCTTTGACTAAAAATTTTCCTCTCGATTCATTTATTGATAATATAAAACTGAATGCCGGTTACGGATTCGATCTTTTTACTGCACGCAGTTATCAGTTCGATGGACCGTTTGGCGGTGTTTCGGTTTCGTTATTTGAAGTTTCTGAACTGCTTTTGGAATATGATTCCGATTATTTTAATGCCGGTGTCAGGTTCGCACTTTTTAATCATATCTATTTTATCGGCGGTCTGCAAGATATGAAAGTTTTTAATGGTGGTCTGGCTTTCTCTTTGCAGTTATAAAGTAATCCCTTGTAGCATTTAATAAAATAACACGTTTGTAGCATCGCTTAAAAATACTCCTTTTTAATTCTTATGCTCCTGCATGAAGATCTGCTTCGATATTTCTAATATCAAATCAAAAGGTGCAGTAATCATCGCACCAATAATCATCAATTACCTCCTCACTCTCTATCCCGCCTCACAGATTCATTTACTTATACACCCCACTTCTAAAATCGACTTCTCAAAAATCCATTTCATAAAAAATTCGCAATCACATAAATCTCGTTCAAGTGAAACTCTATTTAATAACCAACAAGTAAACGCCCCAAATCAGTCATCTGGTTCGTATAAAACTCTTTCCGGTAATCGCTACCTCCGCTTCCTCTGGATGTTTATATTCTCCGGTAGATATTTAAGACAGAATGATTGTGAACATCTGATCTCACTTGGTGGTTATTATCTCGGTTCATTCCGACCATTCTCTATTGTAATTCAAAATCTCCTCCCATTCGATTATGAAGTACTGAAGATGTACCTGAATTTACATCCCTCATTAAGAATAAATCCGCCTGTACCTTTGAGAGATAAGGATATACCACTTGGTTTTTCTAAAACTAACTTCAATTCTACTACGTCATCTCTTTCTTTCAGACTCTATAATTCGCTTCGCTTAAATATCAATAAACAACCATCTCGTTTTACGTATTTCTTTATATACCTAAAGATGGTTCTGCTTAGGGATTTTCATTATTTCTCTGCTCAACACGCTGAAAAGATATTCTACTTTACAGAAAAATCCCGTACCGCCATCGATCCACACGGAAAATTATCTCCCAAATTGCATCAATTAAATATAGACCCAGTAATAACATCACCCGAACCCACATGGCGAAATGAGTTATATCAGCCGAATCTTAACCCTAAAAAATTAGACAACATTATCCACACTTCGCCCCCGACATCAAAAACATCCGTTCCGCTCCCGAACTCCCTTAATCTACTGTATGTTGCCGAATTTCTACCATATAAAAATCACTCGTGTCTATACACTGCTGTAAATACTCTTCTATCATCTGATTATAATATTACGCTTACACTAATCGGTGGAAATCCGGATTATAAAAATCCTATTTCCCAGATACGATTTCTCGGCTCATTATCCCACGAGCAAGTATTAAATGAATACCCAAATTACGATTGCCTCGTTTATCCCTCTTTCGTGGAATCTCTCGGAATACCTATTTATGAAGCACTTTCTGCCCGACTTCCAATAATCTGCTCCAATACTATCGATTTCCTCCCCGATACCAATATGAAAAATATCCACCTCTTCAACCCACACAATCCCGATGAGCTAATAAAAATGATTAAGGTTCTATATGCCGAAAAATTTGCCCCTATCCCTATATAAATTTCTTCTCCCTGCAATCATTACCTTATTTTCCTTATCTCTTATTCCTAAGATAGCATTCATAAAATATCTTGTTTACCTTATACTGGCAATCTATGCCTTATTAAATCCCAACTCCTTCCTTCACGAAATAAAATCCTCAATCTTCCTGAAGCTGCTTCTGATATACTCTACTTGGTGCTTAATTTCATCTGCATGGTCGAATAATTCAATCATTTCACTCGAAAGAGGAGTGCTTCAATTATTTTTGTTTCTTACTCTCTATCGAATTGCATCAAAAGGGAATTCCATAAACGCAATCCCTTCCGCATTTGTAATAATTTTAATATCAATATTTTCACTAATTTCCAATATCCCTTCCGATTCGTGGTCGGGTGGCAATGCAAAAGGATTTATGGGATTCTTCTCTCATCAAAACTCACTTGGTGCGATAATTATATTCTTGCTCCCATTTCTATTGCTCTTTATCGGGCAAAATTATAAAAAATTAAATTCATCAATTCCGGTAATAGTTGCTTCGGTCTCTTCATTTATTTTATTCATTTTATTGGTAATGACTTCCTCAAGAGCTTCGATTCTATCATTTTTTGTTTTTATTATTCTATTCATCTCACTTATTGATTTTAAGAAATCTATAAGAGTTTTTGGAACCGTTTTCTTAATAATAATGGCTTTGCAGAATATTACTATAATTTCAGATTTCACGCATACACTTATCTTTAAAGGTCGAGATAAATTCGGCGAAAGTCGATTCACCGTTTATTCCGCATCCATCCAATCAGCTAAAAATGGGGGATTAATTGGAATCGGATTTGGTATGAGTGATAAAACTAATTTACATCCCGAAATAAGTATAATTAAAAATAATGTTATTTGTCGTGAAAAAGGTAGTACAATACTTGCATTAATTGAAGAAGTGGGAGTAATTGGACTTATATTATTCTATTTACCATTTGTATGGCTGATTTGGAAAATAATTATTCAGATAAAACTTAATCCCACCCAAATCGAACCAAAATTTTATCTTGCTCTTATAATATCATTAATAATTCATCAGCAATTTGAAGCTTGGGGGACAGGTATCGGCTCACCATTTTTTGCCTTATTTATCCTTTATAGCAGCACCGCACTTCCATTGAAAAAAAAGGGGATTAAGACAGGGCACTCATTCTTAATCCCCAATATAAGTTATGGCTCCACATCTCCATAACTCCCCGAAATATACTCTTTTCCACCCTATAAGTAAATCTATTCCATCCCTTAAAAAATCTCACAATCACCTATTGCGAAATTATTCGCAACGAAGATTCTCGCAAAATCATATCCCATTTAGAAAAGAAATTTCCAGTATTGACATTAATCAAAATATTTGTAATTTATCCATAGGAGAAAATTATTTATTATGTTTAATTTCGAAAAAACGTTAGAAACTATTCTCTACATTTCTGAAAAATCACAAGATTTATATAAAATCCTTAAGATTATCTATTTCTCTGATATTATCCATCTGAAAAAGTTTGGTCGATTCATTACTGAAGATAATTATATTGCTATGGAAAACGGTCCGGTTCCATCAGGAGCTTATGATATCATTAAAATGGTTCGAGATAATTTCCCATTTAATCAAGATTATAAAGATGCTGTTTCTGCTTCTTTGAAAGTTACTAATCGCACTAGCATTCAACCTAAAAGAAAATTTAATGAGAAAGTTTTAAGTAAATCTGAAATAGCTGCTATCGATCAATCTATAAAAGAGAATATTGGACTAACTTTTAATGAATTAAAAAATAAAAGCCATGACTTCGCTCATAAAAATGCAGATGTCAACGGGCTGATTTCAGTAAAAGATATTGTCGAAATGATTGGCGATAAAGATCTCAGTGATTATTACAATTCTTACAGTAGAACCGTCGTTGTTTAATACAACATTAACTTCTTTTTCCCTAATATAGAAATTCTCATTTATAGAATAATCCTTTTTTTCGTATATTATTGATAATTAATTTGATACCCTTTATGAAAGAAGTCCTAGAAAAAATTTATAAAAGTAAGATCGATTTCCATAAGAAGGTGGCACAAAAACCGTTCGAGGAAAAATATCTCGATATGCTCGAAATGCAGAAAATCGATATTGAGTTTTCAAAACATCGCCCTAAAACTGATGACCCCAAAAACAAAATTAAGTGGGTCTGGCCCCTCCCGAAATAACCTAACGCCGCAACTTAAACACCATAATAAAAATTCGCTCGTTAGCAATATTTCGGTTGGTACTCGATATGGATATGATCCTTATTTTACATAAGCAATATATTGGCAAATGTCAATATAAAATATTATATTAATAAAGTGTTGCGAACATCGCTTCGCAACTATTTTTTGTTTTAAAATATGAAAAAGAATATGAGATTTACATATAAAAAAGCCACGCAAGTTCTAAACTTCTTCTGTCTTAAATCCAAAAGCAAAAAGTTGGATAAATTGAAGGCATTAAAGTTAGTCTATTTGGCAGATCGATTTCACTATCGTAAATATGGCCGCTTTATAACCAATGATAAATATTATGCAATGGAATATGGTCCGGTAGCATCAAATACTAAAGATATTGCTAGTCTTAGTGATTATTTAGATGAGAGTGAAAAAAAATATGCAAGTGAATATTTATCATTAGAAAATGATAAATCAATTAAATCATTAAATGAAATTGATAATAGTATCCTTTCGGATAGCGATAAAGATGCTTTAGAATATATTTGGAACAAATTTGGCAATAAATCCAATTTTGATTTAGTAAATATTACGCATAAATACCCTGAATGGCTTAGACACAAAGAAAAAATTGATTCCAAATTGCATAGTCGCATAGAAATGAATGAAGAGGATTTTTTAGATGACCCTGAAGAAGATATTGACAAATGTTTTGAACTGAGCGAAGAGAGAAAAACCGCTCTGAAAGAGGTGGTTAAGACCCAGAATTACTTAGAATCATTGTGGGATTAATAATAGGTGAAAATCCCTCCCGAAGTTGCAATAAAAAGTACTCTACGACCCGGAACAGTCTTTTATTTTGTAGCAGACGAAATTAAATCCAAAGAACCCCATCGATTTATAGTGCTTAATCATGATCCTCAAAAAGATGTATTGTTAATATTGGTTTCTACATCTTCTCAAATTGTACATTTTAAGACATTAAGAGGAAATTGTCCCGGCTCTACCTTAGTAGAAATTTCCGAAAAAGAATATTCGGGATTAACCAAACCAAGTATAGTTGATTGCAATAAAGTATTTTTGAGAACCGTTGATGAAATCATTGCGAAATGGAAGAATAATGAATTAAAACTCAAAGATGATATATCAATAGAAATAGTAAAAAAATTACGTCAGGGCGTGTTGGATAGTAATATTATTGAACCTTACGAAAAAGATATTTTACGTCAAACAAAATAATTGATTATTCAGACCTGCAAAATAATTGGCCGTTTCATATCATAATTGGCCGATAATTGGCCGCATTGGCCGGTAAATATCGTCAAGTGCCTCAAGGGAGACTGTTAGATATGTTAGATCTAAAAGAAATGGAAAAAAGATTGGATGATGCTTTGGCAAAAGAAACCGAAGAATCATTAACAAAATGGTTGTTGCTAAGTAGATTTAAAAATTATTTAGTTGATAACGGTGATGGGGAATTTGACTTTCTTTTTTCATCAGATTCCAAATTAATTGTAAAATCACAACCGACAATTAATTTTAAAGAAAAACGCCAAAATATTAAGAAAAATTATAGTTTATCAGAAGCTGCTTAATGGAAACGCAAGATCAGAAATTACTAAAATTTCATGGTATTGATATTGTAAAAGTAGATTTTTCTTCGGATAAGAAATTTGAGCCGGATAAAAATAATATGGATATAAATATTGATGCAAGAGTCTACTATCCAAAGGAAAAACCTAATTATTTCAATATAATGATGACGGTTAATATCGAGTCTGAGGATTGCTTTCTTTTAATTATTCATTCTATTGCCACTTTTGAATTTTCAGAGGATATTAACGAAGGACTTAAAAAGAACTTTATTAACTTTAATGCTCCCGCTATAATTTTCCCATATCTCCGTAGTTTTATTACTTCTTTTACTTCTAGTCTGGGAAGTTCAATCCCTTCTATAACCATTCCTATCCGTTTTTTCAGAGGGGAAATGGAAGAAATAAATTTCGAAACTACTGAGAAAATTACTAAGGAAAATTTATAAAAAAAACGGAAGCTCCCGCTCCCGCTTAAAGTACATCTACTGCAAATTATTCATATTGTAAATCACTACTATTTTTAGCTATACTTCGGTTGGTACTCGATATGGATATGATCCTTCTCCAAGACTACATCATAATCCTTCGTTAATCGCTTCCTGATCGTCTCTGTTATCTTAATTATCATCGCCTTGTCCTTTATGTCTCGTGTCCTTAAATCGATCGCACAGCCCGCATAATGAAGCGATCCTGCCGAATGCTTGGAATCCGTTACCGATGTTACTACCATTCCATATCCAAAATCCTCATATACTCCTTCTGCTACTATTAGCCCGACCAATATCTCGGCTCTTATACCATTTAGCTTGGTTGTTTCCTTGAGTTCCATTCATTCCTCAAATTTACTCGGCTCGGTGAGTGCAATCTGCTTATGCTGGATTAATGATGTTGCCACTCCCGCAATTATCGATAGCACCGCCGTTATTATCTCTTCCCATGAGTTTTGAGATATGCCGATTGTTAATAAAATGCCACCACCGATCTTCGCTATCCATCTGAAGATTAATCCGGTTAAGTGGTTCTTGATCGTATTCCACATAGCTTTTTTCTGCTCCTCCTTTCGTTTATTGAATTGATATTTAAGCCGGCATAAAAAGTTCACCCTCGTATCGGGTATCGGTTTAGCCGGAATTTTCACAGGTTTTAATTCCTTCTTCGTCATCCCATCCTCATCATTTAATCTTTTATCTAATCAGAATCCATTCTCTATTTTTTCCCGCTCTTCGAGGCATACAATCAAATCCGTTAAGAAAATCATATGCATTTTATTTTAGTTTTTAATTTTGCTTTTGCTCTCCGGCATTAAATAAATTCCGTGAAGAAATTTCTTGAGATGAAGCGTTAAGAGCGGCATACTGTTTGAGGTACGAAGTACCGAGTTTATGCCGCTTAGCTTCATGAGAGAAATTTTAGGAATTTATTTACAGCCGTGATTCTTTGCTTACTTTCTCATCTAGGAGAAAGTAAGAAGAACTTGCCTCAAGGAGAATCCTTCGCTACAATAACCTAATTCGTATGTTATTATTAGCTCCCGCTGCTGCATCGAGCGCATGTCCCATTATGTGCTTATTATCTACCGCTCCCTGAACTACCGCTCTTCCCATCATATCAGATATTACCGAATCACCAACTGCAATTGCTCCGCCCGATGTTACCATC
>JBAYVI010000024.1:0-29759 GCA_041674625.1 Melioribacteraceae bacterium
GGGAATCGGCATAATTAATGGGTTCTTACCATGTGGCTTTGTTTATGTAGGGATAGCGGGAGCAATATCCACGGGTTCAGGATTATCCGGTGCAGTTTATATGATGCTTTTCGGATTTGGAACATTCCCGATTATGTTTGCTGCCACTTTCTTGGGCTCTGCTATTAACCTAAATATTCGTAGAAAAATCAATAAATTAATCCCGGTTCTTGCAATTGTGCTCGGACTTTTATTCGTTCTTAGAGGATTAAATTTAGGTATTCCTTATCTAAGTCCTAAATTCATCTATCCAACTGCGACAAGCGGTCCGGCTGCTCCGCATGTTGAGGGCTGTCATTAAGCTTCACTAATATTTTTTTATATTTAAGAACAATAAAGCAATATTTATTTTCTTAAATTAATAGTAATAAATGAGTTTTTTATGCTAAAAGAGATCATAAAAAATAGTGAGGATTATGTTTTCGATTTACTTAGAAAAGAGAGTAAACCGGAAAAATTTTACCATAGCATTTCACACACATTAGATGTCATCAAGTATTCACAATTAATTGGGGCATCAGAACAATTATCAGAAGATGATTTAGAAATCTTATATATTGCTGCCGCTTTTCATGATCTTGGCTATATTTATATAGATGAAGGACATGAAGAAAAAAGCGCTGTAATGGCAGAAGCATTTCTTAAATCGCAAAACTATCCGCAAGAAAAAATCAATAAAATAAAAGAGTGTATTCTATCCACTAATGTACCTCAAAAACCAAAAACTCTTATTGAAAATATTCTATGTGATGCAGATTTGAATCACCTTGGCAGTAAAAGTTTTTTCGAGAAAAATGATTTATACCGTGCCGAACTTGAATCAAAACGTGATCAGTCGATTTCAGAAATCGGATGGTTGGAATCGACTATTAAATTTGTTACTTCTCATAAGTATTTTACAAACTATGCTAAAGAAAATTTTGAAGAGCGGAAAGAAAAAAATATAAAAAGACTAAAGAAGCAATTAAAAAAGAAGATTGAAAAAGGGATTGAAAAATTAGAGGATGTTCAAGAACAATTAGCAAAAGATAATAATATAAAAGACAAGAAGGGGTTAGGAAAAGGTGCGGAACGGGGTGTAGAAACTATGTTTAGAAATGTTATGAGAACTCACGTAGAGTTTAGCGGTATGGCTGATAATAAAGCAAATATTATGATAAGTGTAAACACTCTTGTCCTTACAGTAATTTTTGCAATTATGGTGCGTAAATTAGATACTAATCCCCATCTAATAATTCCCACCTTATTATTGATTGGCTTTTGTTTAATTGCATTAATCTTTGCCGTTATGGTAACAAGACCAAATGTAACTGAAGGAACTTTCACTAAGGATGATATTCATAAGAAAAAAGCTAATCTTTTGTTTTTTGGAAATTTCTTTAATATGAAGTTAGTCGATTTTGAATGGGGTATGTTAGAGATGATAAATGACAGAAACTATCTTTATTCGACAATGATTAAAGACTTTTATTATCTCGGACAAGTATTAGGAAGGAAATATAAATATTTACGAATTTGCTATAATGTATTTATATTTGGATTTATTATTTCGGTTATTGCATATACAATAGCAATAATTTATGCACCAACTCCAACTCAAATCGGACCATTTTTAGATTAACTATGAAAAAACTATTTCTTATTAGACATGCAAAATCGAACTGGGATAACCCTGAGCTTAGCGATTTCGACCGACCCATAAATAGCAGAGGTGAAAGAGACGCTCCCTTTATGGGAAAAGTCTTGAAGCAAAACAATTTTTCTCCCGATCTGATAATTGCGAGCCCCGCATTGCGTGCTATAACTACTGCCAAGCGAATAGCAAACGAAATTGGTTATGACTCATTAGGAATTATAGAAAATAATAGACTATATGATGCTTCTACGGGAGAAATTCTAAAAGTGATCGAAAGCATTGATAATAAATTTAATTTCGTCTTTCTTGTAGCGCATAACCCCGGAATAACTTTATTAAATAATTATCTAAATTCATTGAAAGTTGATAATCTTTCTACTTGTGCGATTACAGGTATTGAATTTAATACTGATGATTGGGGTAAGATCGAAGAAGTAAAAGGTAAATCATGTTTTTACGAGTTCCCTAAAATGTATTTCGATTAATTTACATTGTCTTTTTATATATAGTTAGATAAGGACTTTTACCATCTGCTTCATCGCTAATTATCAAAGTCCCATTTTTTGAAATACCAATTCCCTCCGGCTGCAAATGATAATTATTTAATTTAATTTTATTAATTACATTGCCCTGCCGCGAAACTTCAATTAGTCCAAGGCTCTTTCCTCCGAGCATTAAAAAATTACCATTTCTCATAGAAGTAATTGCTGAAGGCTTAAAATTAGAAGAGACAAAATCATTTAATTCCTTTTCTTTGATTTTAATGTAAGGTTCATTAATCAATTTATTATCCTCAAGGGAGAATCGATAGACTGCTTTCACTCCTTTAAGTTTTTTACCCGGAGACTCCTTACAAGCCAATAATAAAGAGTTGGTTTCTTTATCATAAGTAATTCCTTCTATATCATTTTTAGAACTTAATGAAGTAGTGAATTTTTCATAATTAACCGCTTCATTATCCTTTCCCTCTTTGAATTTTAAGATAATTCCGGAACTCGACACCAAATAGAAATAACCACCTGAAAATGTAATATCCTCGAAGTCATCTTTTAATAAGAAGTTTCCGATAAAGAATTTCTTAGTAATTTTACCGGAATTAATATCTATTTGATATATTATTCCCGCTTCATCAGTATGACAAAAAAGATTGCCATCATTAGAAAAAGTCAATCCCGAGATTTCATTTAATTCTTTGCTTAGCTTTATTCTCTCTCCCTTTGTAAAATCATAATTATTCATAATTTTATTTTGTCCACAGTTTGTCGTAGAAAACATTAGTACTATATATATAATACTGACTTTACCTATTACTTTCATTTTTGCCTTTTTTGCCTTCAGATAAATTAAATAATTGTTAAATTTACGAACTAATAAAAGAGGAATGAATGAAAAATACTGTTTTTTTTGTTTTAATATTTTTGTTCTTTTTGACAAATATAAATGCACAGGATAATGATAAAAAAAAGGAAAAGGATAAAATAGAGTTCTCCGGTTATGGAACCGGAGGATATACTTTCTATAATAAAAATATCCTTAACGGTTATAATCAAGAAGCATTCTACGAAGGGAAAGTACAATTAGATATTGAGTTTAATAAAAGAATTGAAGGACAGCTCGATTTCAGAGGTAACTCTTTAGATAATGCAGTTAAATTAAAAGAGTTTTCAATTAAACTAAAAATCAGTGATAAGTTCAGACTCCAATTCGGAAATATTAAAAAACCTTTTGGATATGAATATTTGATTTCGGATGAGGATTTGATTTCCATCAATAGAAGTTACCTTCAAGAAGCAGTAGCGGAATTAGGTTATGGAGGAAGAAGCCTAAGTTTAATGGCATTTTATAAGTACAATGATAAAGAACCGGAATTTCCCTTTTCATATAACTTTTCAGTTTTCAAAGATAATTCCTTGTTTGCCGGAGCCGTAGCTCGAATTAAATATCATATTGGTAATTATGGAATCGGAGCAACTTATGAATATGAAAATAAGGGAGGCGAAAACAAAATATCTGCAAATGGATTTGGACTTCATGGATTTTATGAAAGCCATGATTTGAATGCAATGACTGAAATTTTTTATGTTCAAGACCCCTTCGAAAGTATCAGACAAAGATTAATGGACAAAGACGAAACCATATATGGATTCGGAGCAAAAATATTTACTTCTTTTTTCTTCGATTATGACTATGATTTCATGAAAGGTTTAGAACCATTTCTGCTTTCAACTTTTTATATCTCTAATACTACTATTTCAGGAAATAACGTAATCCAATTTGTAACAGGAATTAATTATTATCTTCATAAGGATGTAAGATTAAGATTAAATGGTGATTTAAGACTTACAAAAAATCAATTTAATAAAGAACATACGACCAACGACTCTAGAGTTATTTTAGAATTACAAATGAGATATTAATGAAAAAGTATGCCTTATTAATAATATTACTTTTATCAGTATCCTGCTCTGAAAACCTTATTGAACCAGTTGTAAATAAAGATAATTTACCCCAAATGAATATCGTAATTTCAAAAGACGAATATTTATCTTTATTGAGTAATAAGCTATTTAATTTTGAGGCAAATGGAAGGCTTGGGTATAAAAATAAAGTATATGATATTGAAATTGAAGCTCAAGGTGCCGGTTCAAGATATTTTGATAAGTGGTCATATCACGTAAAATTAAAAAACGATTTTGAAATAGAAGGGCTCACAGAATTTAATCTCAGCTCACAAATTTATGATAAGGCAATGATGAGTACATTGCTCGCTTCTCATTTATATAGTAAAATTGGGTTCCCAGTTTTTGAATCTAATTTTGTTTTTGTGAATCTAAATGGGAAAAGCTATGGATTATATTTGTTGGTTGAGAAAGTAGATGAAAAATTCTTTTCTAAAAGATATTTGAGTGTTTATGAACTTATCAAATTGGGTTTCGATTCTAAATTTACATTTTCTGATGAATACAATACCCAGTTTTATTTTAATAAAGAAATACCTGAGGACAATAACTTTAACTCTTTAAATGAATTTATAAATGCTTTAGATACTTCAAGAGTTGATATAATAGAAGAATCATTAAAACCGTTTCTCAATGTTCGTAACTACTTAGATTATCATGCAATGACATATATAATAAATAATGTAGATGCATTTGCTAATAATTTCTTTCTTTATAAAAGCAGCCCTCAAAAATCATTTGAAATTATTCCATGGGATTTTGATAAAGCGTTTACGAGAAATCAAAGTTTAGGTGTTTTTGATGGGAATGAGATAATTAAAAAATTATCTCAAAATAAAGAACTTAAAGACTATTACTTAAATCGAATGCGATTTTTCTTAAATACCTATTTTACAGAAGAAGAATTATTCCCAATTATTAATTCAACAGCAGAAAAAATCGAAGAAGCTTATAATCTCGATCCGTATCTTGGCGGGTTGGGTAATAATTTTTTCACTGAAATTAGTGAATTAAAGAATTATATTAAATCTCAAAAAACATATATAACTCAAATTATAAGAGAAAACCTAAATTGAAAATAGTATTATTTTTAGTTTTGGTTGCAGTTATCAATTTACTCGTAGCAAACAAAACAGACGCACAGCAGGACAATAATAAATTCATAGAAACTACTTCTAATATTTCAGAAGCGATTATATCATCTGTCAATTATTATGATATTCCAATTGGAGCTGCTTATTTATATCGAAATAGCATCAAAAATAGTTCTTGGAATGACATAATAAATATGTCTCCATTTGAATTTGATGAAGAAGTTAATGAAGGCTTTTCAGTTAATGGGAGTTCTTCGGTCGGCAGTATTGACAAAGATATAATTCCACGTACTTTGTTTTTTTCGCGCCTTGCAATAACTACCGGGTTAAACTTATTTACTAATGTTGAAATTACACCTAAAGAATATCAAAAAATATTCTTAATGCAAAAATCGATTTTATACACCTACACAGCAACAGAAATTGTAAAGAATTTAGTGAGAAGAGTAAGACCGGACGGATCAGATACACAGAGTTTTTTTAGTGGGCATACTTCTACTACATTTGCAGCTGCAACATTTCTACATTTAGAATTATTTGATCTTTATAACGATTGGGATTTGGCAAAAGAAAACCCTGTATTTAATACTGTTTTAAGGGCATCTACTTTTTCTGTTCTTTATGGTTGGGCAGGCTACGTTGGATACAGCCGTTTGCGGGATAATAAGCATTATCTTTCTGATGTAGTTGTAGGGGCAGCAGTTGGTTCACTCATTTCTTACTTTCTTTACGATTCTTATTTCGGGCAAAAAAGTACACCGTTCGATATGCTCTCTTTATCTTCTAACGGTAAACAATTTGGTTTAGCATTTAATGTTACTTTCTAATAGATAGGATACATTCCATATTTACCACATGAATACATCATTAAGAGTGCTGCAATATCAATTGCGGCTCGCTTTTCGTTTTTTTCAGGTATAACAAGATCATATAATTCAGCCACAAATTTCATATTCAGTAAAACTTTTTTTAGTTCCGAATAAGAAGGTTCTCCGTGCCAATTTGCAACTCGATGAATTAGATTAGATTCGTTCCGGCGAAGAAATTCAGAGAATGTAATAATTTTATAATTTTGTTTTGTCCTCGGCAAACATACTTGCATAAGATCATTTGTATAAATATCCCACTTTTTTGCTAAGTCTTCGTTTTTATCATACATAACTATTTTTGCTTTTTCAGGAGTAAATTTAGCTCTTGTAAAAACATTAAATTTAGGAACAAGCGCATAACCATCGTAACTTTTTTCTTTAGAAGCTTTATCATAATATTTCCAGAGCCGAAGTAATTGTCTCTCTGATTGAACTGATATTACTTTATCTTGTTCGCTATCGATAACAACAAACTGTCCTTTTTGATGACTAACAACAGTACACCAATGCTCCCAATTCTTAACGCTTAGGATACAAGGATATCCATCTTTTAATTCTTTAATTAATGCTCTTCTTGCATCATCAGGATCACTTGATTGGAAATGTTTCATCTTGCAATTAAAACGCCGTGCAGCTCTCGCTAAGCCCATTTCATCTGTACCGGACCACCATGAACTACCTGCAATAATTCCTATCTGGTCTTCGTCTTTAAAAATTCCAAGCATCACTAACGCATATTTTAATGCAAAAGGTCCGCACTGATATTTATTTGGTTGGGGATAAAAACTCATATTGCCCTGAAGTAAATCTTCAACAAAAATAGTAAATCTTTTGATAAGCCATACAAAATTATTAACTTTTAGAAAAAAAAATTAAAGAATAAATGAAAGTTGCTGTCGTATTTAATGAAGCTTATCCGGAGATTAAAGATGCGTATGAAACTCATATTCCAAAGGAATTAGGGTTTAAGCCATATTTTGCAATTACAGAATATGACCCGATCAAGGAATACGAATCAATAGCATCCGCATTAAGAAAAGGAGGGATAGACGCCTATATTCTTAATGTAATGGACGATTTAAATATTTTTATTGAAGATTATCAAAAAAACAAACCTGATGTAATATTCAATTTAGTTGAAATCTTTCGAGATCAACCACGTCTCGAAACTGCTTTCACCGGATTATTTGAATTAATGGAAATATCTTATACCGGAGCTCCCCCTTTATCATTAGCCACCTGTCAAAATAAAACACTAACAAAAAGAATCGTTAGTGCATTCGGAATCCGAACTCCTAAATTTAAATTTATTGATGAAATTAAAACTTCTTACAAACATGGTTTGCATTATCCGATAATTGTAAAACCTGCATGGGAAGATGCAAGCGTAGGAATTGAAAATGAGTCGATTGTAATGAATCATTACGACTTAATAAAAAGAATTGAGTATGTTTTCTATGAATATAAACAACCTGTACTATTGGAAGAATTCATTCAGGGACGTGAACTTAATGTTGCAGTTTTTGGGGATAAAGAACCAAATGCACTGCCGATTAGTGAAATCGATTTTAGCAAAATGCCGACACACCTGTACAATATTGTTAGTTACCAAGCTAAATGGGATCCGTTCCATGAAGCGTATCATAAAACTATACCAATTTGCCCTGCTCGACTTAGTAATAAAACAAGAAAAGAGGCAGAGAAGATGGCTATCGCTTGCTTTAAGGCAATGGGATGCAGAGACTATGCACGCATAGATATGCGGCTTTCTAAAAACGATGGTCAGCTTTATGTATTAGAAGTTAATCCAAATCCTGATCTTACTGAAGATGCGGGGCTAATGCGTTCTTCACGACAGGCAGGTATATCTTATCGGAAGACTTTAAAAAAGATTGTAGAATTTGCGTATCAAAGAAGGAAAAAATAATTACTTAGTTTTACTTTGCTTACGCCGTGCCTCTACTTTAATCATCACTTCTTCTTTCTCTTTATCATCCATCGAGCACCATGATATTATTTCATCCATTGTTCTATAACATCCTTCGCATAGTTTATTAGAATTATCAATAAAACAATCCCCATTGCAGGGTGATTTTATTTCAATTGTATTTTCGTCATGGACACGCATAAGCCACATAAAAAGATTAATAGTCCTATTAACTTATAAACAATTCTCGAATTAATCAAATAATAGTTTCTTTATTAAAAGGAAAGAATTAAGCAATAGTTTCCTTGCAACAAGGAAATAAAAAAGCCGCTCGAAAGCGGCTAAAGAAAATATATAATTAGATCGTTAGGTAATTGAGGGCATCATTCACCTGATTGACCTTATTAATCACGAGTAAGGTGCAAGAATATTCAAAAATTACTCGGTGATTTTCCCATTTTCGAGTTCTTTAACTAATCTTACAGTCTTGAAAACATGTTTTAGTGCTTCCATAAGTCCCCACGAATCTGAAGAAACAGTTCGATTATTTTCTTGTAAGAAAATAAAATCTCCCGCAAGACTTTCAAGATTGCCGTCATGAGCAATACCAATAACTTCGCGATTGATATTAATTAATGAACTACCGGAATTACCTCCTACAATATCATTAGAAGAAGCAAATCCTAATGGGGTAGCCAAATCTAGTCCTTCCGGGATATTCTGCCATCTTGGGTGCAAACCCCATGGATATGATTTCTTACCAAATGAATTCCATCTATCATAAAGGCCAAAATAAGTAGTCTTTGCAGGAGCAAGAGTTCCATTGTATTCATAACCTTCAACTCTACCGTCAGAAATTCTAAGTGTACTTGTGGCGTCTGGTGGAATCTGCTCGCCGAATACCGCATAAGCTGCTTCACCAAGTAATTGTTCTAATACTTGCAACCCACTATTAATCTCTTTTACTCGTGGTCTAAGTTCGGAAAGTTTTTTATCTGCATATTGTGCGAAAACAATCAAAGGATCATTTGAAGAAAGGATATCATCCGAAGATTTTTTCAAAAACTCTTCTGTCTTTTCTTTTGAGAAGAAAACACTTTTAGTCAATGCATTAGAATAATTTTTATAAACCTCACTATCCTTTCCAAGTACAATTCCGATATAATTTAATTGAGCAGTGAATAATTTTTCTTGATATTCAGTTTCGATTTTTGGAGGATAAAAACCGGCTAAAGTTGCTTCTAATTTATCAGTTTTATATTCCGCTTTTCTATCTGCTTCAGGGAGTTTCATTTGATTAGCATATTCGACAGCTTTTTCTGCTAAGTTCAAATAAATATTTTTCATTCTTGGCGACATATTAACAGAATATAAATCAGGACTTATAGCTGCATACTCTTCTATATTATCTTCAATTGCTTTCCATACATGTCCATATTTAGCTTTAAGAGTCGGATCGCTATCAATTTTTTCTTTGAATTTTTTTTCAAAATCCTTTTTCTTAGCCATAATAAAATTATCGCGAAGAGCCATATATCTGCCGGCGAAAGATTTTCTTCCATTACCAATTCCCATGACACTATTTAATAATTCTGTTTCTCTTTCAGGATATTTTATGAAGAGATCATAAAAAACTTTATAAAATTCATTATACATAGCGAGATTATATTTGTATTGATAATCGCGGTAATACTCTAATTGAGCATAAGTATCAAGTCTATTCGTGCTTCCTGGTCTGCCGATTACAAATACGGTCTCCCCTTCCTTTGCTCCATTTTTACTGAATTTAAAAAAGTGTTCGGTCTTAACAGGTTTATCGTTTTCATAAGCTCGGTAGAACATAAAATCAAGCTCGTAGCGTGGGTAAGTAAAATTATCCCAATCCCAACCGGTTGAAGCGACCTGGAAATCAGGTGCCATTACTAAACGTATATCGGTATATCGTTTATATAAATAAAGAGAATACTTTCCACCATTGTAAAGTTTAACTACTTTTGCGACTAATGAACTCTCTTTAGAATATTTTTCTTCAAGTTCTTTTATCTTTACTTCTCTTTTAGATACTTTTTCAATATCATCTTTGCCCAAATTCATTGCAGAAATAACTTCGTTTGTTACGTCCACGATCTGCATTAATTGATCGAAGAAAATTTTCGGGACTTTGATTTCGTCTGTCATATTTTCTGCCCAAAAACCATCACGAAGATAATCTTTACCTTCAGGTGATAAACTCGGGAGATCACTTCTGCCACAATGGTGATTAGTCATAATGAGTCCATCAGCAGAAACAAATGCTGCCGAACAGAAATTATCATATTGAAGAGCGGACATCATTACTTCCTTTATCCATTCATCTGATGGTTTGAATCCATATTCATTTTCAAAATAATCCACTGGCACACTATCAAAAGTCCACATTTTACCCATATCTTTCAGGGAAGATTCAACCTTGTTTAAATCAATTGGTTCATAGATGCTTTGAGCTGTTGCAATGGAAATGAATGAGAAGAAGAGAAATAAATAAATTAGTTTTTTCATTTGTTAAAACCCCCTTATTAAAAACGTCTATTTAAAAAATAGACTCCCGTTCCTATTGGGACGGGAGTTGAATTTTTGGTTTTATTTCATACAATTAATAATTATTCTTCAATACGTTTCCCGTCCATTAATTCATTGTATAAGCGTAAATTTTTATAAACATTTTTGAAAGCATGGAGCATTGATCTTGCATCAACAGCAACCATTCTATTATCTACCGGATTATAGATAAAGTTACCGATAATACTATTCATATTACCATCAAAAGCTAAACCAACAACTTCAGCATTTTTATTGATAACAGCACTACCGGAATTACCGCCAACAATATCATTAGTGGAAACAAAATTGAATGGAGTAGAAAGATCTATTTTATCAGCAGCATCGACCCAGATTTTGTGTAAGTTCCATGGATATTCTCCTTTCCACGCAAAATATCTATCATACAAGCCATAGAAAGTAGTAATAACAGGAGATTTTGTTCCATTATAATCAAATCCTTTTAATATACCATCACTAAGTCTTAAAGTGAAATTAGCATCAGGTGGAATAGTAGTGCCATAAACTTTGAAAATTGCTTGACCTAAAAGGTCATCTTGAATCTGTTCAGTTGCTGAAATTTCTTTTGCTTGTTTGTTTAATTCAACTAATTTATCTTGAGTATTAACCATGAAATAGATAAAAGGATCATTAGATTTAAGAATTACATCAGCGCCGTCTTTAACTGCTTTTTTAGCAAAACTAACAAGGTTTTCTTTAGTAGCGATTTCAGATTTGCTAAGTATATAATCAGCAGCTTCTTTACCATGTTTTCCGTTCATCATTTTTTTAACTAAAGGATCATTTTCGCCAAGATTCATTCCTATTAGGTCTAGTTGAACCCAAAGTTTTGTATAGTCAATTAGCTTATCATATTTAGCGGAGAAGATGCCTTCGATTGTAGAATCTAATTTAGCAGCTTGATAATTAGGGTCTCTTTCAGCTTCAGGTTTTTGTAGTTGTTTTGCTAATTCGATTAACTTTTTAGCATTTACGAAATTATCAGAAGAAAATCTTGGATTAATAGAAGCAGCTGATAGCATTGGGGCTATTTGTCTTAATTCAGCTCTAGTTCTTTCAATTGATTCCCAAGTTTTGCCATAAAGTTTTTCTAATTCAGGATCATTTTTTACAGCTTCTTGAAGTTTTCTTTGGAAGTCTTTTTTACGAGCCATCAAGTAATCATCAATCAAACCGGTATAAATCATGTGAATTACTTTTTGTGAATTTCCTAAAGGAACTTTCATTGCTTCAAATTCTGCTGCACGACTTGGTTCTTCCGTCTTCAATGCTTCTAATGCATTATAGTATGTATCTAATAAATAAGAGTTATTTCTGTATGTAAAATCGCGGTAATATTCTAACTGTGCAACTGTTTTAAGTCTTTGTGTAGAACCCGGATTACCAACAGTAAAAATCGGTTCGCCTTCTTGAATTCCTTTATCAGTAAATTTGAAGAAATTTTTGGATTTTACAGGAACGCCATTTTCATCATAAGCTCTTAAGAATGAGCAGTCAAGATTATAACGTGGATAAGTAAAATTATCAAAATCACCACCGAAATAAGCGATTGTTTTTTCAGGAGCAAATACTAATCTAACATCATTATATCTTTTGTAACCATAGATGGCGAATTTACCGCCATTGAATAAAGAAACGAATTGACACATTAAACCGGTTTCTTTATTGTATTGCTCAACTAATTCTTTTACTTTAGCTTCTCTTTTAGCTGCTTTTTCAGCATCGTTTGTTCCTTCTGAAGTTGCAGCTTGAACATCAGCGGTTACATCTTTAATAATAATTAATTGATCTACATAATAACCTGGGACTTTTCTTTCTTCAGCTAATGATTTAGCCATAAAGCCTTCTTTCTCAAGGTCTTCACCTTCGAGCTGAATGCGGCTTAAAATTCCGTTAACGCAATGGTGATTTGTCATCATCAATCCATCTTCTGAAACAAATGAAGATGTACACCCCGGAAGTCTTAAAGCCGATAGTCTGATATCATCGAACCATTCTTGATCAGGAGAAAAGTTATAAGTTTTTTTTAGATAATCAACCGGAGGATAATCGAAAGACCACATTTTTCCGGTATCAAATTTTTGAGCTTTTACAGTATCGTAATTGACACTGTGCTGTGCGTTTATAGATAAAGCTGTAAACAACACGAATAAGAAAGCTAATACTAATCTGTTTCTACGCATCATATTATACACCTATTATTTAATAAGATAATTTGAATAAATTTACTGCTGTTGGAGATTATTAATAACAAAAGTAATAATAAAAAATATTAAATGAAGGCATAAGGATAATAAAGAGAAATTATTTTTTTTATCTTATGGTTGATGTATCAATATGGACAAAAAATATCCTTATTTTCTAATTAAATTTATTATTTTAAAGCATCATATTAATGTATTCAGGAGAATTTATGGAAAAGATACCATCCTTTAAGGCTTATGACATAAGGGGTAAAGTACCTTCCGAATTAAATAAAGAACTTGCATATAAAGTAGGCAGAACCTATGCAAATTATCTAAAAGCGAAAAAAGTTGTAATAGGATATGACGTTAGAAAATCATCAATCGAGCTTGCAAATGCTCTAGCAGATGGATTAACCGATGCCGGAGCTGACGTAACTGATCTTGGACTATGCGGAACTGAAATGATCTATTTTGGCACTCCGTTTCTTAATGCAGATGGGGGTATAATGATAACTGCAAGCCATAATCCCCCTGAATATAATGGACTAAAATTCGTTAAGAAAGGTTCACTCCCGATGGGTTATGATTCAGATCTCCATATATTGGAAAGCGATATTTTAAACGATACACTTGGCGAAAAAGCCGGACAAAAAGGAACAGTTACAGAGAAAGATATAATGGTACCTTTCATTAATAATCTATCAAAGTTCTATGATGCCTCAAAGATTAAACCTTATAAAGTGGTTGTAAATGCCGGGAATGGATGCGTTGGACCTGCATTAGATAAATTAGAAAAACTCTTACCGATAGAGATGGTGAAAGTTCATCATGAACCTGATTCAAATTTTCCTAATGGCGTTCCTAATCCACTTCTACCTGAAAACCGTCAATCTTCTATCGATGCTATTAAATCTTCTGGTGCTGATCTGGGAGTGGCTTGGGATGGCGATTATGATAGATGTTTCTTCTTTGATGAAAAAGGTAATTTTATTGAAGGTTATTATATTGTTGGTCTATTGGCAAAATCGATTTTGAAAAAAAATCCGGGCGAAAAGATAGTCCATGATCCACGTCTTACTTGGAATACGATGGAAACAGTCGAAAACGAAGGTGGTGTGGCAGTAGAATCAATCAGTGGTCATGCTTATATAAAACAGAAAATGCGTGAAGTTAATGCGATCTATGGCGGCGAAATGTCCGCTCACCATTATTTCCGCGATAATCATTATTCAGATAGCGGACTTATTCCATTCCTATTAGTTCTTGAATTGATGTCAGTCGAAAACGAGAAATTCTCTGAATTAGTTGAGAAAATGATTGCAAAATACCCATGTTCGGGAGAGATTAATTCTAAGATTGCTAATCCGACAGAGAAAGTAGAACAGATACGAGAAAAATATAAAGATGGTAAACAAGATGAAGTAGATGGAATTAGTGTAGAATATCCTGAATGGCGATTTAATGTAAGACTAAGCAATACAGAGCCCTTAATTCGTCTAAATGTGGAAACACGCGGCGACCATCAATTATTAAAAGAAAAAACGGAAGAATTGTTAAATTTTATTAGAGAATGAAACTAATTTGTTTTAACTGCGTCTAAACAGAACAGAACAAGAAAGGAGCATAAAATGCCGGAAGAAAAAGCAATAGACGTCGAAAAATTATTAAAGAATAAATTAAAATCAGTCAGCGTTGGCTCGTTAGAGACTGCGATTGGAAAAGTTATAAGCGAATTAGTAGGTGAAGAATATAAATGCACAATCGGAGAAGTGAAATATACTTTATTTAGCGGTGCCGATTTCCATGTGAAAGTTGAGCTTTCTTATAGCAATAAAGAGTAGAATATTTAATACCTACTCAATGCTTTATTTATTGCAAGAAGGGGTCTCTTTTAGATTGGATTTGTTTGGCAAAATAAATTTGTTGCTTACTTATTTTATTCCGGTTTTCATTTTGACAAAATCATCAGCACAGATTTATTAAACTTTAGAAAAATTTGCTTTACCCCGAAATAAATCTTCAAATATAGATAGATTGAATAAAAATCCCTGTCATGCAAAATTATGACAGGGATTTTTTGTGCCTCTCACAGATTATTTTATTAGTAACATTTTCTTTGTCTGTGTAAATTCTCCGGTTTGTAACCGGTAGAAATATATTCCGCTCGATAATCTGCTGCCATCAAATTCATAAGTATGTCTTCCCGCACTCAGCTCCCCATTAACTAATGTCGCCACTTCTCTGCCGAGAATATCATATATCTTTAATGATGTAAAACTTAGTTTAGTTAATGAGAAGCGAATATTTGTAGTAGGATTAAACGGATTAGGATAATTTTGAGATAAAGAATATTGTACCGGTATTTGATTTTGATTTTCATATTGTTCACCTTCATTTACATCACTGACAATTGGCTTCGCAGTAAAGAATCGAATCTGCCTATTTGAATCGGGAAGCGTGGCATTTGCAGTGTACAAAACGAACATAGTGTTTGTTAAAAACGGATACTTAAATTCACCAGTAGAAGAACCCCATTTTATATTTGCAGATTTATATAGATCATTTTCAGCGATATATTGAGCTTTGTTTGCCGGGTCGTAATTTATTTCATTTCCTGCGGCATCATATCCCTGCCATGCGAATATTAATTCAGTAGTAGGTTTATGCCAATTTATATCATAAGCTCCAGTTGAATCAATTGAAAACAAACCATCAGCATTTTTATCGCGGAAACCTGCGAATAATCTTATTTTTTCCATAGTCGGATATTTAAGACGATATACTGAGAATGGTAGGTACGTAACTTCGCCACTTCCAATATTTTTATAAATAAATTCATCTAAATAGCTGTAAGCCAAAGATTTCTCACTAAAATCGATTATTAAATCATCATTTTTCCAGTAATCAAATCGGTCATAATCAGTTGAAGCATAAGGCAAGTTCACTCCACCTGCTTGATTACTCAGTATATAACCGTTTGGTCCTAAGCTTGCTCCGGCGGGGTCTATTCCTACTCGGGCATCTTTCATTACACTCCCTTCCATTTCGGCTATTCGAGTTATTAAGGAAAACGGACCGGAAAAATTTACAACCAAGTTTCTATTTTTATTTACTATAAACTGATATATCGAATCTGTTGTAATCACTGAATCATTTTCTGACCAATTTAGAAAAGTATATCCGTTTTTAGGTGTTGCAATAAGTAGAGCAGTATCATCATAATAAAATTTTTTATTACCTCGAACAAAACCGGCCGTCGTATCAGGATTTATTGTTATATCAATATTATAAATAGCCGTTTCCTGTTTAATCTCAATAATTCTTGGGCTTCCTGCTGCGCCTTCGGCAGATATAGTAATTGTTCCAACTCTTTCCATTTTAATATTTTCTGCAATCAATACTTTGATTTTAGCTGAATCTGAACCTTTAGATTCACCAATTATTTTTATCCAACTCGTATCGTTAGAAACTGCTTCCCAATTCAAAGTGCCAATACTTGTATTTTTAATTTGAAAAGTAATTTCGCCTCCCTTAGAATCGATTTCTAAATAATCAGGTTCGATTTTAAGAGTGGGATTTAATAAATTGGGTTTTGTTGTAAATGAATAAACCTGTGAGTAATAAGAACTCCCATGAATATCTTGGACACTTACACGCCAATAATATTTGGTGGAATTTATCAATCCAGATAGTTCATAGTTTGTTTTAAGTAATCCACTTTCATTAACAACCATATTCCTGAAATCCATATCAGTTGCAACTTGTAGAGAATAACTTACAAAACCATCTATTACAGTCCAATTAAGAATTGGGTCTGTTGCCACATCAGTTCCATTGTTCAATGGTGATTGTGGAATAGGAGGCATGAGAATATAAAAGGCTTTATCATAGTGGTTTTGGGCATAAGCCGAGTATTTTTTTAGTAGTGAAAATGCCTCTAATCGGTCGATAATGCCATCAGCTCCAGCAAATATTAATGCATAAACTACTTCTTGTGTATCGCCATAAGCCATATTAAATGGACCTGAAACCACTCCCATTCGTTGATCATCTTTATTTGATATCCATCCGTTATTAGTGATGGGATCGCCTGAATACATAAATTTTGTTTCTTCATGAGTAATTGGATTAATGACCGGATACCCGTATCTATATTTTCCTTGAAACATATTATAGAGACCTATTGTATTATAGGTATAATTAAATGGATCGGGATCAAGAGCAATGTTGGATTGATTATCATTTTCATTAAAAAAAGAAGACATTTCCAAATTTTTCTTTCCGGCAAGATATTTCCCCTTATATTTTGCAGTATCTGATGAAATACCATTTACAAATGGACCTTGTAATAATTTAACTCCCACAGCAGGCGGGCTGCTGCCATATACATTATCATTACCTTTTCCATTGTACATAAAGCCCAGATTCATGGTAGAGTCGCTTCCAATTTGATCATCAAATCCATCACCAATATCAGCATCACACCAATATGATAAATACAAGTCACTATAAGGTTTGTGTTCAGGATTTTTATTAATAATAATGTATTTTCTAAATAACATATTCCCCAATGGAGTATTAGAATCATATCCCCAAATTGTTACCTGTTCCTCAAATCCTAATGGTAGCGAACCGCTCATATTTTTAGTTTGCACGGAATCGAAATCGTTACAAACAAACCAGATTGTTTGATCAGCACCCGGCACTCCGGGTATATCGATCTCCGGCTCATAAGAGCCATTAGTATTAAGGTCTTCATAAGGAGCACCCTGAGTAGCGGGCCATTCCACCCAATTCTTTTCGTATTCTGCTCTTATTTCTTCAATAGATTTTGATTCATCGATTAATTCTGTATTATAATTATTTTTGATATAATCTCGTCTAACTCTATATATCCTTACATCCAGATCGGCTGGATTAACTGGGATTCCATTGATTACTCTTCCCGGTGATGTACTATGTTCATATTTTGCGCCGCCGACATGAATTACACTATCAATTTTAGCACCCCAAATAAATCCTGATTGGAAAACTGCATTCTTTTTACTTCCTTTTGGATATTCTAAATTTGGAAAATCATTTGGGGTCATATCTGATTCACCAGTATTATATAGCCATGTCGAAATTTTATTAATATTGAATTTTGTAATGATCGGCATTCCATTAATACCTTTAATGAAGGATATTTTTTTATCTCCACCCTTTGAATTGTGAATTAAGTTTTGATTCGAGGAGAGACTCTTTTCACCACCGCTCTGCGCAATGGTGTTCATCGAAGGTTCAGCTAAAATGACTATATAAATAAAAACTAATTTGTAAAATTTTTTCATATCATTCGCCTTGATAATTCTGTTATTTTATTAATAGCATCTTTTTAGTCTGTGTAAATTCACCAGTTTGTAATCGGTAAAAATAGATCCCGCTTGATAACCTGCTTCCATTGAATTGAAATGAATAATTGCCCGGACTTAATTCTTTATTAACTAAAGTCTCTACCTCCCTTCCGAGAATATCATAAATCTTAAGTGATGCAATACTCGTTTTAGTCAATGCGAATTTGATATTTGTACTCGGATTAAAGGGATTAGGATAATTTTGAGATAGAGAATATTCTACCGGAATCTGATTTTGATATTCATACTCTTCCTTAACATCACTTGGAAGCGGTTTCGCAGTAAAGAATCTTATCTGCCTATTTGAATCGGGAAGCTTAGAATCCATTTTATACATAACAAATACTGTATAAGTTAAATAAGGATACTTAAATTTGCCCGTGGGAAAGCCCCACCCAATATTTGCTGATTTATATAAATCATTATCAGCGATATATTGAGTTACGTTTGCAGGGTTGTAATTTATTTCATTGCCTTCGGCATCATATCCCTGCCAAGCGAATACATATTCGTAGGAAGGTTTATTCCAATTAACATCACGCCTAACGTTACCCGAGAATTCAATAGGATCTGTATTCCAAATTCCATTACCATCATCATCTTGAAAACCGGTAAATAATCTTATTTTTTCCATCGATGGGAATTTTATACGATAAACCGAAAATGGAAGATATTGAACTTCATCTGTTGCAGTGCTTCGATAAATTGGGTTTGCTGCATAAGAATATTTATAAGCCAAAGATTTTTCTCCGAAATCAATTTCAAGATCATCATTATCCCATAGATCAAATTGGTCATAGTCAAGTCCGGGAATTGGTAAATTTGCTTGCCCTGCTGCATTGCTTAATATATAACCGTTTGGTCCTAAGCTTGTTCCATCGGCAGCCAAACCCACTTTTGGATCTTTAACTATTTCTCCTTCCATTTCGGCTATTTGTAAAATATAAGAATGTGGGTCACTATAATTTGCAACAAGATTTCTATTTTTTGTAATTATAAAAGTATAAGCAGAATCCGAGGAAATAAAATTATCATTTTCCGTCCATTTTGAAAATGTATATCCATCCTTATTCTGTGCGATAACTTTTACACTCTTACCATATTTATAAATTCCTTCACCTATAATAACGCCCATCGAAACCGGATTGGTTGACAAAGTAATTTCATATTCAGCAATTTTTTGATTAATCTGAACGGTTCTTAGGCTTCCTGCTGCGCCCTCCGCAGAAATGGTAATTGTGCCATTTCTATCTTCTTTTTTATTTTCAGAAACCATTAATTCAATCGTGCCTGAATTAGTTCCGTTTGATTCTGAAATTATTTTTATCCAACTCGTATCGTTAGAAACAGCTTCCCAGTTAAAAATACCAATACTTGTATTAGAGACTTCAAAATTTAATTCTCCTCCTTTGAAGTCAATCTCGGCAGATATTGGAGATACTTTTAGAGTTGGTTTGAATAAATCGGGCTTTGTAGTAAATGAATAAACCTGTGAATAATAAGAACTTCCATGATCATCTTGAACACTTACACGCCAATAATATGTGGTGGAATTTATCAACCCCGATAGTTCATAGTTTGTTTTAATTAATCCGATTTCATTAGCTACTATATTTTTGAAATCCACGTCAGTGGCAATTTGTAGAGAATAACTTACAGAACCATTAACAATTGTCCAATTAAGAATTGGGTCTGTTGCCACATCAGTTTCATTGTTTATTGGTGACTGAGGAATAGGTGGACGAATAGTATAAAACGATTTATTATAATAGTCTTGAGCGAATATTGAATACTCTTTTAATAATGTTACAGCTTCTAATCGATCTATATTGTCTTCTGCTCCGGCAAGAATTTGAGCAAATACTACTTCTTGAGTATCACCATAAGCCATATTAAATGGACCTGAAGCTAAACCCATACGATGATCCATTTGATTAGATATCCATCCAGTATTAGTGATCGGATCACCGCAAAACATAAATTTTGTTTCTTCATGAGTGATAGGATTAACAAATGGATATCCTGATTCATACTTCCCTTCAAATAATTTGTATGTTGCTAAAGTACCATACTCATAACTATTTGGATCAATATCAATCATGTTCTCTATATAATATTCCAAAGGTATATAATAGAAAAAAGAAGTCATCATCATATTCTTCTTAGAGATAACATAATTCCCCTTAAATTTAGCAATATCTAATATACTCCCATTTACAATAGGACCTTGTAATAACCGAAATCCTACAGCAGGTGGACTAATATTATAAACACCATCATAATCTTTTCCATTATACATAAAACCTAAATTTAATGTTGTATCACAGCCGACTTGATCATCAAATGCAATACCAATATCAGCGTCAGAAAAAACAGATAAATACATATCTGTAAACATCTTTTGTTCCGGGTTTTTATTAATAATAACATATTTTCTAAAAAACATATTGCCTAATGGAGTATTAGAATTATAGCCCCATACAGTAACCTGTTCTTCTATTCCTAACGGAAGTGAACCGGTCATAAATTTAGTTTGAGTTGCATCGAAATCATTGCAAACAAACCAGATTGTTTGATCAGCACCCGGGACTCCGGGGACGTCTATTTCGGGTTCATAAGAACCATTGCTATTAAGGTCTTCATAAGGTGCACCCTGTTCAGCAGGCCATTCATTCCAATCCTTTTCATATAGGGACTTTACATCTTCTTGATTAGCACCATCTCCATCAGCAACTTCATCTGAAAGATCCCCTGTTAGGAAATCACGTCTGACTCTATAAATCCTTACATCAGGATCGGAAGGGTTAACCGGAATTCCATTTATTACTCGACCCGGTAATGTGCTCTGACGATATTTTGAACCACCGACATGAATGATACTGTCTATTTTAGCACCCCACATAAAACCTGATTGAAATACTGCAGTTTTGTTACTTCCTTTAGGGTATGTAAGCCCCGCATTTCCTTGAATTGTTATATCAGATTCTCCATCATTTTTGAACCAAGTAGAAATTTTATTGATATTAAATTTTGTGTAGGATGGTTCGCCATTTATGCTTTGAATAGAGGAAACTTTTTTATCTCCGCCTCCCTTTGCGTGTAAGAACATCGATGAGATAACTAATAACGCTAAACAAATAAAAACTAATTTGTAAAATCTTTTCATATCATTCGCCTTGATAATTCTGTTATTTTATTAATAGCATCTTTTTAGTCTGTGTAAATTCACCAGTTTGTAAACGGTAAAAATAGATTCCGCTTGATAGTCTGCTTCCATTAAATTGGAAATTATAATTACCCGGATTTAATTCTTTATTAACTAAAGTCGCCACTTCCCTTCCGAGAATATCATAAACCTTAAGTGATGCAATACTCGTTTTAGTCAACGCGAATTTGATATTCGTACTCGGATTAAAGGGATTAGGATAATTTTGAGATAGAGAATATTCTACCGGTATTCGATTTTGTTTCTCATATTGTTCTTCTTCGTTTACATCACTGACAATTGGTTTCGCAGTAAAGAATCTTATCTGCCTATTTGAATCGGGAAGCGTGGCATTTGCCGTGTACAAAACAAACATTGTATTTGTTAAATATGGATACTTAAATTCACCAGTAGAAGAACCCCACGTTATATTTGCCGATTTATATAAGTCATTGTTGGAAATGTATTGAACTTCGTTTGCCGAGTCGTAATTTACTTCATTTCCTTCGGCATCATATCCCTGCCATGCAAATATTAATTCAGTAGTAGGTTTATGCCAATTTATATCATAAGCTCCAGTTGAATCAATTGAAAACAAACCATCACCATTTTTATCGCGGAAACCTGCGAATAATCTTATTTTTTTCATCGTTGGATATTTAAGCCGATAAACAGAAAATGGAAGATAAGTTTTTTCGCCTGTAGCAGAATTTTTATAAATGTTTTCGTCAAGGTAACTGAAAGCCAAAGATTTCTCACTAAAATCGATTATAACATCATCATTTTTCCAATATTCAAATCGGTCATAATCAGACGCAGAAAAAGGCAAATTTACACCACCTGCTTGATTACTTACAATATATCCATTACTCCCAATATTTGTCCCTGCAGTTT
Organism: Melioribacteraceae bacterium; assembly: GCA_041674625.1. Classification (GTDB taxonomy): domain Bacteria; phylum Bacteroidota; class Ignavibacteria; order Ignavibacteriales; family Melioribacteraceae; genus BRH-c32. Next base: position 22,301 of record JBAYVI010000024.1, read on the forward strand.
CTATTCCAACATGCGGACTAATAATCCGATCTCCTTCCATTTCAGATATTCGTGTTATTATACAAAAAGGACCATAAAAATTTGCTGTTAAATTTTTATTTCCGAAAATCCGAAATTCATATTGTGAATTAGTGGATACAATGGAATCATTTTCTGACCAATTTGAAAAGGTATAACCATACTTTGCTTTAACAATTACAGAAACGCTATCGCCATAATTATATTTTTTGTTACCATAAATAGTTGCAGTTGAATCCGGATTCAAAGTAACAGCTACTTCATATTGTGCTTTGCATTGTTTAATTGTAATATTTCTTGGGCTCCCAGCGGCATCAGCTGAAGTTACTGTAATTGAACCGCTTCTTTCTCCCTTTTTATTTTCAGTAAAAACAACCTTAACAACTCCTGAATTGACACCACTTACGCCTTCAACTATTCTTATCCAACTTGTGTCTTTCGAGACTGCATTCCAATTCATACTCCCTTGGCTTGTATTTGTTACTTCAAAATTAATCACATTTTCAAATTGGTCGATTGTAAGAGTATAAGGCGATACTTTAAGAGTGGGTCGAAAGGAATCGGAGAAGGTAGAAAACGAAAAGACCATAGAATTGTAAGAACTGCCATAATTATTTTTAACTCCTACGCGCCAAAAATATTTAGTGGAATAGATTAGTTCCTGCAATTGATATGTTGTATCAGTTATATCATTCTTTGAAAAGATTAAATTTTGGAAAACAGAATCGGTTGCTACATCAAGTGAATAATTTATTGCGTTATCAACAGAGCTCCATTTAATTAATGGATAAATTGAAATATCTATACTTTTGTTATTCGGTAACAATGGCTTAGGAGGTATTAAGATATAGAAATTATTAAGGTAGTGAGTTTGAGCAAATTGGGAATACTCTTTAAGAAGAGTAATTGCATTTAATCGATTTACGCCCACTGTGGCTCCGGCGAGAATTTCAGCATAAACTACTTCCTGAGTATCACCATAAGTCAAATTAAAAGGACCAGAGCCCATATTAATGCTCCTATCGCCCGGGTTACCATCAATCCACCCTGTGGATGTTACCGGATCTCCAGGAACTGAAAAGGGAGTAGGCTTTTCTGTGTAAGGGTCTTTCTTCTTATCATTAGTATAAGCTATATATCCCCTTAGCTCATTATATACTCTATAACCTCCATATTCAAAGCTACCACGACTTGGATTACCATATGAATCAGCTCCCCTAATAAAAGAATTGAAAGAAGAAATTCCCAAGTTTTTCATTCCTTGAAAATATTTTCCTTTGTATTTAGCAGAATCGGAAAATGTACTTAGAATTTTTGGTCCTTGTAGTAATTTAAATCCCAATGCAGGTGGAGTGTTCCCATAAATTTCATCTATATTATTAGCATTATATGCAAAACCTAAATTTAACGTAGTGTCACATCCTACGAGATCATCTCCCCCATTCCCAATAAATGGACTCGCCCATATTGCGAAATACATATCGGTAAATGGTTTATAGTCTTTATTTTTATTAATAATTAAATATTTCCTAAAAAACATATTACCAAGTACTTCGGTATTATTATAACCCCAAATTGTTACTTGCTCTTCAATACCGAGTGGTAAAGTACCATACATTGATTTTGATTGAGTAGAGTCAAAATCATTACATACGAACCAAATAGTTTGATCTGCCCCCGGGACTCCCGGTATATCAAGCTCCGGTTCATAAGAGCCATTAGCATTAAGGTCTTCAAAGGGTGCACCTTGGATGGCAGGCCATTCTATCCAATCTTTTTCGTATTGTTGCCGAACTTCTTCAATACTCGAATCATCAGTAAATTCATCTTCATCTAAGAGAGTATTGTTGCGATAATCTCTTCTTACTCTATAAATTCGTACATCGGGATCAGAAGGATTAACAGGTACGTTATTAATAACTCTGCCGGGAAGGGTGCCAGGAAACTCAGTACAACCGCCGACTCTAATTTCACCATCAATTTTTCCACCCCAAAAACCGCCGGTATGTTCTATTGCAGTTTTATAACTTCCTTTTGGATAGATTAAGCCGAAATTGGGATTAATTCTGATATCTGATTCACCGTTGTTTTTAAACCATGTGGAAATTTTATTAATATTGAATCTTGTGGAAGAGGGTTGACCATTAATACTTTGAATGGAGGATAATTTTTTGCCCCCTCCCTTTGAATTTTGAATTGAGTTGTGAACTGTGGATAGACTTTTTTCTCCATCGCTCTGTGCATGGATATTAATTGAAAATAATGCTACAATAACGAAACAAATAAAAGCTAAATTGTAAAATTTTTTCATATTCACTCGCCCTGATAATGTTCTTATCTTGGAGTAATGTATCTAATTATTAATAAAAAAGAAATACCAAAATTTTGGGACAACTTTGAGGAAATATACTAGTAGTTTTTGATTTTATTTTAGTTATTGAAGACTTTCATAATGTTAATTATTTTTATCAAATAGGATATGTTTGATAATAATATGCAACGTTATAAAAGAGTGGAATTATTTCCACTCTTTTAAGAAATCTATTACTTGGTCTATTTCGTCTTTTGAATTATAGAAATGAGGTGAGAAGCGAATCATACCGCCGCGCATTGCTGCAAAAATCTTTGCCGATTCCAAATCAGCAAATAGCTTTTCAGCTTGGGAATGTTTGAATGTTACAATTCCTGATAAGTTTTCATCGGGCAGATTATTTAATATCGGAGTAATACCAATTTCATTTAATCGGGATATGAAATATTTTGTATTGCTAAGAACTGCTTCTTCAACTTTTTCTTTTCCGAAATCTAAAAAGAGGTCAAGCGTTCTATCGAGCACGGAAACGCCAAGAGCATTAAGTGTTCCATTCTGAAATCGCTCGGCACTGTTTTTTAACTTGAGATCATAATTAAGAAGATTCCAAGAATCATCCACAGATAACCAGCCAACTGATTTTTGTTTGATCTGTTCCTGAAATTTTTCTGATAGATAAAAATAGGATAATCCCTGCATACCCATAAGCCATTTTTGTGTGCCGCCTGCAAAAAAATCAATCTCAATTTCACTTAAATCAATAGAAACAGCACCTGCTGCCTGAATGCCATCGACAACAAATATTATCCCTTTGTCTTTACAGATTTTCGATATTGTTTTTATATCACTTCTAAAACCGGAAAGAAACTGTACTAAGCTAATAGAAAGCAATTTTGTGCGTGGAGTAATCGCCTTTTCAATATCCTCAATTAATATTTTACCATCAACTGATTTTACAATATCGATCTCCACACCTTGCGAACGTAGATTAAGGAAGGGATAAATATTAGAAGGAAATTCTATATCATTTAGAATTATTCTATCGCCTGACTTCCATTCAATTCCTTGTGCCGGAATATTGAGAGCATTCGATACATTATCGCAATAAGCAATTCTTTCTGGAGGGACACCAATTAAAGAACCAAGTTTATTCTTAGAATTTTCATAGTACTTAAGATAAGACTGGTAATTCATTATCTTAGTAATGCTTCGCTCTAAAAGATAATCATCAATTCTTCCGAGAACGCTTTGCGATAAAACTCCAAGCGAAGCATGATTAAAATAGATTTGATCAGTTTTAAGGTGCGGGAAAGATTCCCGCACCTTATTAATATCTAACACTTATGATAACTCCTCTTTTTTGCCTCTTAGAGAATCCCAGATCATATATACAGAAAGTAATGCGAACATAACAAGGGCAAGTATTTCAGCCGAGTGCGATTCCTGCCAAGCGGCATTGACCCAATTAAACCCAGCATAACGAAGCACCGCACTGATTACACCCATTAAAGCACCACCCGCAATGAAACCTGATGCTATAAGTGTTCCTCTTTCTCTACGAGCACTATTTAGTTTTTCATCTTTACTGCGAGTTGTAACGAAATGAGCTATCAATCCGCCAACAAGCAAAGGAGTATTTAATTCCATTGGAAGATACATACCGAGTGCAAATGCAAGAGCAGGTACTTTAATCATAGTAAGGATTAAGGCTAAGCAAGCACCACCAATATAAAGAAGCCATGGTGCAGGTTGATTAGACATTAATGGTTGAATAACTGCTGCCATAGCGTTCGCTTGCGGAGCTACTAAAGCACCATCACCGGTGAATCCATAAGTATCATTAAGTATCATAATTATCCATGCAACAGTAGCGGAAGAAACAGCGGTACCGACAAATTTCCAGCTCTCCTGTTTCATAGGAGTAGAACCGAGCCAATAACCAATTTTAAGATCAGTTATAAAACCACCTGCTTGCGAAAGTGCAGTACAAACTACGCCTCCAATAATAAGAGCTGAAACCATTCCGGGTGCACCAGTTAAACCGACAGACACTAATACAACTGATGAAAGAATCAAAGTCATCAAGGTCATCCCCGATACAGGGTTAGTACCAACAATTGCAATAGCCGTTGCAGCTACGGTTGTAAATAGGAATGAAATTATGAATACGATTAATAAACCGATAATTGCATGATAAATATTTGTAACAACTCCAAATAAGAAGAAAAGAAAAATAGCTATGATTGATATAATAATTCCGATTGCTACAATTTTCATCGAAATATCTCTTTGAGTTCTAATCGCACTTTCAGTAGTTTTTTTACCGAATATCTCTTTTACTGCAAGAGTGAATGATTTTTTAATAATTCCCGATGAGCGGATGATACCAATAAATCCAGCCATTGCAATTCCGCCGATACCGATATGACGAACGTAATTTGAGAAAATTTGTTCGGGGGACATGTCCTTTATTAATAGAGTAGCAGTACCGAGATTAGAAGTAAGACCCTGCCCAACATAAGCAACTGCAGGAATAAGCACGAACCATGAAAGGAATGAACCAGCCGCAATGATTGCAGAATATTTTAAACCGACAATAAAACCAAGTCCTAATACAGCAGAGCTAATATTCAATCTAAAAACTAATTTTGTTTGATCGGCAAGATATTGACCAGCAGCAAAAACTTTAGTTGTAAAAACTTCACTCCACCATCCAAATGCGGCAACGAAGAAATCATAGAAGCCACCAATAAGACCACTGATTACAAGGACGAAAGCTTGGTTGCCACCTTTTTCACCAGCAACTAAAACTTCTGTTGTTGCAGTTGCTTCTGGGAATGGGAACTGTCCATGCATTTCAGAAACGAAATATTTTCTAAATGGAATTAGGAATAAAATTCCAAGAAAACCACCGAGAAGAGATGCCATAAAAACTTGTAAAAAATCTACTTCCAAACCGAGAATGTAAAGAGCGGGAATAGTAAAAATTGCTCCAGCGACAATCGTACCGGATGTCGCCCCGATAGACTGAATAATTACATTTTCACCAAGAGCATTTTTTCTTTTTGTTAGAGCACCTAATCCAACGGCAATGATTGCAATAGGGATAGCGGCTTCGAAAACTTGTCCAATCTTTAAACCAAGATAAGCTGCAGCAGCAGAAAAAAGCATCGCCATAATTAAACCTGTAAAAACAGATCTAAAATTAACTTCGGGATATACATGCGAAGGAGACATTATTGGTTTATATTCTTCGCCCGGTTTTAATTCCGTATAAGCATTTTCCGGCAGTCCGCCATTTGTTGGTCTTTCATGATTACTCATTTACATCTCCTCTTTTATCAGAGTGGATTTAATTAGTTATAAATCTTATTTAGTTATTGATCTTTGTATGATCTATTTCTGAGCCTAATACGCTATGTGGTATTAAGAATACTATTAGCATCACTACTGCTGCTATTAATGCCACTTGATATGGATTATCAGATTTTTTCATTCTGAACCAGGCAATTACCCAAACAATCACTGCTATAAGAGTTTTGTTATCTGTCAAATCCCAACCAAAAGGAACACCCGTCCATAAAGCTCCAAAAGCATAGTACTGAACTAATGGACCAAAGATTAATCCACCTAATATCGATAGACCTAAAGTCCATGCTACCAATTTTCTGATTGAATTTTGCTTGCTAAGAATTTCTAAACCTGCACGAGTGGAAACGAACATTGCTCCAAACATCACTAAAACGTGAGGAATCAATATCCAAATAGGAACATCGCCTTTGAAACGGATAATATTTTGTTCGTCATTGGGGATATGTATAGTAGCCTCATTTTTCGATAATTCAATATGATAGATAATTTTACCAGCAGGTGGTTGATGTGGTAGGATTCCTATTAGCTGACCATTTTGATAATCCATTTCTTGATTTTCCCATTGATCATGGGACTTAAATCTTTTCCAAACTAGGATACCTTTAATATCTTCGTTAGGAACGTCAATCTTTATAAGGTGATCTCCTTCACCGCCATGACTGCGATCTAATTTATAATTTATTTCTGAATTGGAAATATTTGCAATACCTGATATTGGATAGGTAGGACCGGTAAGACGTTGATAAATAGCAGAAGTGGCTGTTATTAAGAAAGCGATAATCCACAATGTTATATTTTTTTTCATGAGTTCCGAATTTTAAATTTCACTAAAATACCTTAAATGAGGCATTAGAATCAATTATTAATTTTTCTTCGTTCCATTTTCACAGAATATCCTGTGTTAATAGCCAAAGAATAGTTATGGCATTAAAATAGGTAAAGTAAAAGAAAACTTAGAACCTTTATTTAATTCGGACTCAATCCATATTTTTCCATTATGCTTATCAACCATTTCTTTACATAGAAGTAGACCTAAACCAGTACCTTCTTCATTTGCAGTACCTTTTGAGCTAATACTTTTATCAATTTTAAATAAGTCGGAGATTCTTTCCTTAGGCATACCGACTCCAGAATCAGTTACAGAAAGTTCTATATGGTTATCTTTCTTTATTGCATCCACAGTAATTTTACCACCGTTATTGGTAAATTTAATGGCATTAGAAATAAGGTTTCTGATTATTGCAGCAAACATATTTTTATCGGCAAACACTACAATTGAATTATCAATGTTATATTCTAAAACAATTCCTTTATTAGAAGCAGTCTGAGCCAATAAATTTAATGTTCCGCTCATCTCATGTTTAATAGGAATAATTTCGGGTTTGAATGGCATTTTCCCTGTTTGGAGACGCGACCATTCAAGTAGATTTTCGAGTAATTTATATGCACTATGAATTAATTCATCTATTGATAAGATAAATTCTTTCTTCTCGTCTTCATCCAAAGTTGAAAATTCATCGACTAAAATTTGTGAATAACCAAGAAGACCTTGAAATGGGCTTTTTAGATCATGTGCTATAATTGAAAAGAATCTATCCTTTGTTAAATTCGTTTCCGCTAATTCCTGAGCATATTTATTAATTGCATCTATATATTTTTTTCGTTCGATAGTTTGAGAAATTTGATCGGCAACAAAGCTCAATAATTGAAGCTCCTCTTCTTTGAAAGCATTAGGGTCGTGATAATCTTGGACAACAA
>JBAYVI010000025.1:0-27224 GCA_041674625.1 Melioribacteraceae bacterium
GGTGAAATTGGCTTCGACGGAGTTAATTGTTCTTTGAACTGCGTGTCGTGATTCCGTGGTCACGTAAAACAACGGCAAAAATAGTAACTGGCGAATATAATTACGCTTTAGCTGCCTAATTAAAAATTAGCAGCCGTTCCTGACTTCTCCTCATATCGGGATTTCAAGGAACGTCGATTAGATATGATAGCTGAATCAAGTTTCTGGGTAGAGGAGGCGAATTTTAACCGGGATAGTTTTATTGAAGCTCGTCTATTAGCGTCAATAAAATGAAATTAAAAATTAGACTACACATGTAGAAGTTCTCTGGATGTTATCATCGGACGCGGGTTCGACTCCCGCCACCTCCACCAAATATTCATTTTGAGTCATCCTCATTGATTTTCCTCGAATTATTTTCGCTAAAGAGCTAAAGATTTTTAAGAAAATGGTTAAAATGGGAGAAACTTTATCTGAGCTTCATCTACTAAGTTCAAAAAAATTAGAAAATCCAAATATCAAATTCCCTATTGAGAAAAAACGTAAAATAGAAAAAGTGGAACATAATGACGAGAAAATTTGGATAAATGATGAGCAATACTTTACTGCGGTATCAGAAGAAATTTGGAACTACAAAATAGGTGGTTTCAGAATTTGTGAAAAATGGTTAAAGGAGAGAAGAGGAAGAATTTTAAGTTTTGAAGAAAGCGAGTTATTTAAACAAATTATATTATCAATAACGCTCACAATAAAGATTCAAAATGATATTGACAAACTATACGAGTCAATTGATTAATAATCCACTTCACCTAATCAATAATTAAATCAAGAAAACAAAAAACTTTTATCTAAATGCCTCAAGAAAAATTCTAATTTTATTGATTTAACCGTATTATTGCGTTAAATTTGATTCTTATATGGAACGATTTTACTTTACAAAGCTGAACGGTTCGGGTAACGATTTTATTCTATTTGATGATAAATTAAATCCCACACTATCATTAACCGAAGACATTATTAAAAGGTTGACAGATAGACATAATGGTATTGGATGCGATGGGGTTTTAGTAATTAATAGAAAATGTGATGAAGCAGATTTTGAAGTTTCTTATTTTAATGCTGATGGTTCCACAGGCAGTTTATGCGCAAATGGAAGCAGATGTATTATAAAATATGCTTATGAAGAAAAATTATTTGATGGTAATCAGACAAATTTTGTTCTTAATGGTAATAAATATTCAGGCGAAGTGTTGGCAAGTGGATTATTCCGATTTAATTTAAATTCGCCGAGCAGAGCAAAAATAAATTTTAAAGTAAAAGCTAATGCTCAATTAATTAATGCATCTTATGTCGATACAGGTTCGCCGCATGTTGTAATTGATATAAAAGATGTATTACAAGATCCAAAAGATTTACATTCTTTTTATGATGCGATAAATGATTTCCCTGTCTTTGAGCTGGGGAAGGAGATTCGCAATCATAATGATTTTAAACCTGATGGCGTGAATGTAAATTTTATTGATACAAAAGATGAAGTTGTAAAAATTCGATCTTTCGAAAGAGGTGTAGAAAATGAAACTCTTTCATGTGGTACTGGTTCAGTTGCGGCTGCTATTATTGCTGTACTAAACTATGATTATAAACCTCCGGTTAAGCTTTTAGTTAAAAATGGAGATTTATTAGAAGTTAATTTTAAATTAGAAGACGGACATTTCAGTGATGTATCATTGATCGGTCCGGCTATTATTGTGTTTAACGGTGAAATAACAATTTAGAAATGAGGATTAAATGAGTAAAGTAATGTTTTCTGTTCGGTATAGTATTGTCCCGGAAAAAAGAGCAGAATATTTGACTATCGTAAAGGAATTAAAATCGATTGTAAAAGCAGAAGGTCTCGAAAGTTACATTGTATTTGAACAAAAAAATAAACAAAATACTTTCGAAGAAGTTTACCTTTGGACTAATATGGAATCATTCGAAAATAGTGAAGAAAACGTTGATGAGAGAGTAGATATTCTTACAACAAAACTTTCTGATCTTGTTATTGAAAAAACTACTCAATATACTACTTTAGTTGAAGTAGTTGATTGAATTGAATAAAATTCCTATGCTATGTATGAGTATGTAAGTGCAATTCATATTCATTCCCATTTTTCTGACGGATCTGCGGACGCTCAAGAGATTGCCCGCATAGCCGCTGAGACTGGGTTGGATTTCATAATTCTTACTGATCATAATACTCTCAGGGCTTTAGATGATGGGTATGAAAAGTGGTATGGTAATACCTTACTTTTAGTTGGATGCGAGATAAATGATAAAGAAAATAAAAATCATTATCTCGCATTCGGTATTAATAAGACTATCTCCACTCGTCTGCCTGCTAAAGAATATGTATCTAAAGTGAACGAAATGGGAGGTATTGGTTTTCTTGCGCACCCTCACGAAAAAAGAAGTTCTATGAAAGAACACCCTGCTTATCCTTGGGTGGATTGGAGTATTGATAATTTTACCGGTATCGAAATTTGGAATCACATGTCTGAATGGATGGAAGGATTAACGGAAGCAAATAAGTATAATTATTTTATTCATCCATTAAAATCTATTACATCACCTCCAGAAGAAACTCTTAAAGTTTGGGATGAGTTGAATCAAACTCGAAAAGTTGTGGGCATCGGTGGAATTGATGCACATGCTCACAAAATTAATTTGCTTGGGTTTTTTGAAGTAGAAGTTTTCCCTTATAAAGTTTTATTTAAATCAATTAGAACCCATATACTTGTTGATAAAAAAATAATTTCCGGAGAAGGCGATATTTTTTTAGAAAATGCAAAATCTGAAATTTATGGGGCATTAAAAGAAGGAAGATCTTTCGTCTCTAATTATTATCATGGAGATGCTTCCGGTTTTAGATTTTATGCTGAATCGGACGGAAATATTTATCAAATGGGGGATTACATTCATTTAACAAATTCAGTGAAATTAAAAACTTCGCTACCAAATATTTCGGCGACTATTAGGTTAATCAAAAATGGGGTTCTTATCGATACTATTGATAATTTCGATGCAGAGTTTAATGTTAGCTCCGCGGGAGCTTACAGAGTGGAAATTTTCATTAATGAAAATGCTTGGATTTTTTCCAATCATATTAGAATTGGAAGATAATATTTATTAAATTACTTAGCTAAAAATTTTATAGGTGTCAAAAGTGTTAGAAAAAAAGAAAAAAATATCAAAAAAAGAGATGAAACAAGATACTCTTGTTACTACTTATTATCAGGCATTGGATTTTTATAAAAAATACCAATTCAGAATTTTAATTGGTGTTGCTGTCTTGGCTTTAGTTGTTGTTAGCTCTATTTTGTATATCAACAAAAAGGCAAATGATAACGTAAAAGCTTCGGAATTATTGACTTCTGTTGTCCCAGTTCTCGAAACAGGTGCTTATAAAGAAGCAATAGATGGCGATAAACAAAAAAATATTTTAGGTCTCAAAGAGATTGTTTCTAATTATGGCGGTACAGAAAATGGTGAAACAGCTCGCATTTATTATGCACATGCGCTTTTTGCTACTGGTAAATATGACGAAGCCTATGATGAATATAATGATTATTCAGGAAGCAATCCTTTATTAGTAGCCGCTGCTTTAGCAGGTAAAGCTTATGTACAAGAGACTAAAAAAGAATTTGAAGATGCTCACGATAATTTGGTAGATGCTGCTAAAGTTTCTAAAATTAATCCTTCTAACCCGGAATATTTATTAAGGGCCGCTGCTAATCTTATAGCGCTTAATAAAAATAAAGAAGCTATTACACTCTTGAAGCAAATTAAAATTGATTACAAAAATGCAGGCGTTTCTACTGAAGTAGATAAATACTTAGTTCAAGCCGGCATTTAATTTAATGTTTTGAAGTTTAACAAATACTTGACTTGATTTTGATATCAATTCGTAAATATATTTAAAAAAAATTAGAGAGAAATTATGGCAGATACTTCCGATTTCAGAAATGGATTAATAATTAGATATAAAAATGACCCATACGTAATTGTGGAGTTCCAGCATGTAAAGCCGGGTAAGGGTGGAGCTTTTGTAAGGACCACACTTAAGAATCTTAAAAGTGGCAGAAATTTAGATAATACATTTCGTTCAGGTGAATCTGTAGAAATCATTAGAGTTGAAAGAAGAAAATATCAATTCTTATATAAAGATGGTGACATGCTCGTTATTATGGATAACGAAAATTATGAACAAATAAATGTAGAAGCTGTTTTATTCGGCGGCGGAGAAGATTTCCTTAAAGAGGGTGAAACAGTTGAATTGGTATTGGATGATAAAGAAAAGATTATCTCTGCAGAAGTGCCAATCTTTGTTCAGTTAAAAGTTATTGAAACAGAGCCTGGTTTCAAGGGCGATACAGCTACAAACGTAATGAAGCCTGCAACCTTAGAAACAGGTGCTAAAATTAACGTTCCTCTTTTTGTAAATGAAGGAGAACTACTAAAAGTAGATACGCGAACAAGTTCGTATGTCGAAAGAATTAAAAACTAAACAGTGGTATTGATGGACTTAAATCTAATAAAACAACTAATTAAGATTGTCGAGAAGAGTGAAATTACAGAATTTTCGGTTCACGAAGGTGATCTTAAGTTAAAAATTTCCAAAGCAAATAACCAGCAGACGATGGTAACTTATGCAGGTATGCCGGATATGAGATCAGCGATGCAATTCCCAAATCCAACGGAAGTTCCTGCAAGCAGTTCAAATCTACCTCCAAAGGAAAGTGAATCTTCAAACTATTACGAAATTAAATCTCCAATAGTGGGGACTTTCTATCGAGCACCGGCACCAGATGCCGATCCATATATTCAAGTTGGCGATATCGTTTCTCCCGGTTCAGTCTTATGTATCGTGGAAGCGATGAAACTTATGAATGAGATCGAATGCGATGTGAGCGGCAAAGTAGTAAAGATCCTTCTGGAAAACGCCTCTCCGGTTGAATATAATCAACCTATATTTTTGATTGAAAAATCGTAATTAGTATTAAGGAAAAGAAAATTTTGTTTAAGAAAATTTTAATCGCAAATCGTGGCGAAATTGCTTTAAGGATTGTTCGTACTTGCAAGGAACTTGGCATTCCCACGGTTGCAGTTTATTCAGAAATAGATCGAGATGCACTACACGTTGTTTTTGCAGATGAAGCAGTTTGTATTGGTCCTGCGTTAAGCAAAGAGAGTTATTTAAAAGTATCAAGTATCCTTTCGGCAGCACAAATTACAGGTGCAGATGCAATTCATCCCGGATATGGTTTTTTAGCAGAGAACGCCGAGTTCTCTGACATCTGTGCTGAATCAGGATTAACATTTATTGGTCCGAGTGGTGATGCAATTAGAAAAATGGGCGATAAAGCTGCTGCTAAAGAGACAATGAAAAAAGTTGGTGTTCCCGTTGTTCCTGGTAGTGATGGAGCGGTTAAAGATGTTGAAGAAGCTAAAGTAGTTGCTAAAGAAATCGGTTACCCGGTAATGCTTAAAGCTTCTGCAGGTGGCGGCGGTAAAGGAATGAGAATTGTTTTTGAAGAGTCCGAAATTGAAAAAGCTTTTCAAAATGCAAGTACAGAAGCTGGTGCTGCTTTTAGTAATCCCGAACTTTATGTCGAAAAATATATAGAAAATCCACGTCATATCGAAATCCAAATTCTTGGTGATGTAGATGGCAAAGCATATCACTATGGTGAAAGAGATTGCTCAATCCAAAGAAGACATCAAAAACTAATTGAAGAATCGCCTTCTCCCTTTATCACTGATGAAGTCCGACAAAAAATGGGGCAGGCTGCGATTCTTGGTGCTGAATCTGTTGGTTATAGAGGTGCGGGAACAATAGAATTTCTTGTTGATAAATATATGAACTTTTATTTTATTGAGATGAATACTCGTATTCAAGTAGAGCATCCTGTTACAGAAATGGTAAGAAATCTCGATTTAATTAAGCAGCAAATTTTGATAGCTTCGGGTAAAAGTATTGCGGATTATCCAAAAGAGCCACGCGGACATGCTATTGAGTTTAGAATTAATGCAGAAGACCCTGCAAATAATTTCCGACCATCTCCAGGAAAGATCGAGTATCTTCATTTTCCGGGTGGTTTTGGTATTAGGATCGACTCACATATTTATAATGATTATATTATCCCCCCAACATATGATTCTTTAATTGCAAAATTAATTGTTTGGGGAACTGATAGAAAACACGCAATAGCAAGGGCGAAAAGAGCTTTTGAAGAATTTCAGATTGAAGGAGTCAAAACTACTATTCCTTTCCATCAGAAAGTTCTTGAGCACAATTTATTTATAAATGGCAATTTTGATACATCATTTATTGAAAAACACTTAAAATAATTTTGAGGTTATTATGAACGTTCCAACTGAATTAAAGTACACAAATGACCATGAATGGGTTAAGGTAGATGGAGATGCTGCATACATTGGTATTACAGATTATGCACAAGGGGAATTAGGGGATATTGTGTTTGTTGATATTATTCCTGATTTAGCTGAAATTGTTAACGGAGAATCTTTTGGTACAATTGAAGCTGTTAAAACTGTCAGTGAAATGTTTGCTCCTGTCTCGGGTAAAGTCATTGAAATTAATCCTAAACTTAATGATGAACCACAATTAGTTAATTCTGATCCTTATGGTGAAGGATGGATTATTAAGATTGAAGTAACAAATCCTTCTGAGCTAGACGCTCTGCTTGATTCAAAATCTTATACTGAATTATTAAATTAGAAATTTTTTAATTCCTGTTCTTACTTAAAGGGCAGGATTTTTTTTATCTTGGTGTATTGTAATTTATCAAATAGGTTAATTATCGAATGCTCCATTTAGAAAAAATATTAATAATAGACTTTGGTTCTCAATACACGCAATTAATAGCCCGCCGTATTAGAGAGATCAAAGTTTATTCAGAAATCCACTCTCACACATATCCAATTGAAAAAATTATAGAAGAAAAACCTGCCGGAATTATTTTGTCAGGCGGTCCTATGAGTGTATATGATACCGATTCCCCTCAAATAGATAAAAGAATATTTGATCTTGGGATACCAATACTCGGTATTTGTTATGGCTTGCAATTAATTGCATTAAATTTTGGTGGTTCAGTAGAGCCTGCATCTCATCGAGAATATGGAAAAACTGAATTAAAACTTCTTGAACATGGTTCGTTATTTAAAGATGTTACAGAAACATCAAGCGTGTGGATGAGCCATGGCGATTTTGTTGAAAAAATGCCAATTAATTTTAGCATAAGCGCTAAATCAGATAATTCTCCAATTTGCGCAATTTCTAATATTGAAAAAAATATTTTCGGTGTACAATTCCATCCGGAAGTAATTCATTCCATCGAAGGGAAAAAAATACTCGGAAACTTTGTTTTTAATATTTGTGGATGTAAGGGAGATTGGACTCCACAGAATTTTGTGGCAACAGAAATTAAAGAGATCCGTAAAAGAGTAGGTAATAAAAAAGCAATCTGTGCTTTAAGCGGCGGTGTTGATTCCTCAGTGGCGGCGATTCTAATGCACCAAGCAATAGGGGATAAACTAACATGTATTCATGTTGATTCCGGTATGATGCGTAAAGATGAAAGTGCAAAAATTGAACAAATGTTCAAAGAAAATTTCTCCTTAAATATTATTCATATTAATGCTGCTGAATTATTTTTAGATAGATTAAAAGGAATTGAAGAACCGGAGCAAAAGAGGAAAATTATCGGAAAAACCTTTATTGATATTTTTGAAATTGAGGCAAAAAAAATTCCAGATGCTGAATTTCTCGTTCAAGGTACTCTATATCCTGATGTGATAGAATCTGTTTCAGTTAAAGGGCAATCGGTAACTATTAAGACACATCATAATGTTGGTGGACTGCCCGAAAAGATGAACCTAAAATTAATCGAACCATTCAGAGAACTATTTAAAGATGAAGTAAGAGAAATTGGTAAAGAATTAGGTCTTCCAGTAGATTTTATTAATAGACATCCATTTCCCGGTCCCGGTTTAGCTGTTAGGATTTTGGGAGATATTACTTATGAGCGGCTCGAAATTTTAAGAGAAGCAGACGAGATTTTTATTAATGAGCTTTACGAATCTGGTGTATATGACGAGATTTGGCAGGCATTTTGTGTCTTATTACCCGTTAAAAGTGTCGGTGTAATGGGAGATTCGAGGACTTATGAAAATGTATTGGCTTTAAGAGCAGTTACATCTACCGATGGCATGACGGCTGATTGGTATCGTTTTGATTATTCGATTTTAGAGAGAACATCAAATAAAATAATTAGAAAAGTAAAAGGAATTAATAGAGTGGTTTACGATATTTCCTCAAAACCACCCGCAACCATAGAATGGGAATAAAGGAAAGATCACCGGAAGATATGCCTCGCGAGAAACTCGCTCTTAGGGGTCCGCAAAGTCTCACTAATGAAGAGCTAATAGCTATTATATTACGAACGGGTATGAAAGGTAAGGATGTCCTTGATGTTGCACATGAACTTTTATCTGAATTTGGTTCTCTAAAAAACCTTGCTTCTCAATCAGTAGAATCAATTCTTCGAGTTCCGGGAATTGGACCGGAAAAAGCATCGACACTTGTAGCCTCCTTTGAATTAAATCTTAGAATACGTCAAGAGATTGAATCAAATAAAAAAATAAAAGTAACATCTCCAAAAATTATTGCGGAATATTTTATCCCTTATTTTAGAGATAAACAAAAGGAACAATTCCTTGTAGTAACATTAAATTCAGCCAATATAATGGAGAGATTTAATATTATTTCAGAAGGAAGTTTAAATACAAGTATTGTACATCCAAGAGAAGTATTCAAAACGGCTATTGATAATAGAGCAGCCAATATAATACTAATCCATAATCATCCAAGCGGTAATCCGGAGCCAAGTAAAGAAGATATTGAAATAACTAAAAAGTTAGTCGAATCCGGGCGAATATTAGACATAAAAATATTTGATCATATTATAATAGCGGGTAATTTTTATGTAAGTTTTGTTGAAAAAAGAATTATTTGAACATTTTTTTGCTTATATTTGCTATAATAAGTTAATTCTGAATAAATATACATGTCATTTCATAAACTAAACCGGAGGTAGAAATATGTTGAATTTAAAGAAACATTTAAGTTCAGCTCTTGTTGTAGCCCTCATTATCGGAACAGTATCACTCACCGGTTGTAGCGGTGTATCCGAAGAACAGATGGCTGAACTTGAAGCACTTAGGAGCGAAGTAACAGCTCTTGAAAAAGAAACTGGTGCATTAAAAGCTGAAAAAGCTACTTTAGAGCGCGAAATTGCTGAAAAGAATTCCAAGCTTGATCAATGCGCTAAAAACAAAGCTGAAACTAAGAAAAATTTAGAACAATTAGGTCTATAACAGGATAAGGAGAAAACAATGAAATTCAATAAGATATTAGTGGTATTGTTTGGTCTATTCCTTATTAATTCTGTTACTCTTTTTGCTCAAAGAAAAGAGATGACTAAAGAGGAATGGCAAAGTGAAATGAATCGCCTTACAGAAAGAAAAGCTACTTTAGTAGCTGAACTTAATACTCTTAAGAGCGATGTTGCTTCATTAAAGAAAACAAAAGAAGGAATGCAAACTTTTGATGCTTGCATGGATGAATTATATGCTATGGTTGGTGCTACAAAAGCTGACGTAGATAATTTCAGAAAACAACTTGATGTATTAAGTGGTAAAATTGATGCACAGGAAGCTCCAAAAGCTGACCGTCAAGCTGAATTAGATGCTTTGAAAAAAAATAAAATTTCTGCTCTTCCTGAATTTTTCAATAAAGTTCATGATCAGCTTCAAAGAAAACTTGATGCTTGGGTAGTTGCTCCTACTGAAATAGCTTATACCGTTGTTAAAGGTGATCACCTTTGGGGTATTGCTAAAAAAGCAGAACATTATGACAATCCATTTGCATGGCCAAATATTTATAAAGCAAACAGAGACCAAATTAAGAATCCTGATTTAATTTATCCTAAACAGACTTTCAAGGTTCCTAATTTAACTGAAGAAGAAAAGTCTCAATATGATAAAATTAGAAGAAATTACAAACCTGCACCTCCAACACAGACTGCAAACTAAAATTTATTCTGATTTTGTAATAAAAAAGCCCTGTTTGCAATTAGCGAATAGGGCTTTTTCTATTTAAAAAAGGAGGAATTATTGGAAATAGAAAAAATATTAAAACTCGACAACGTTGATCTTATATCTTTACTTGGGTTCAATGATTCTAATCTAAAGCCATTAGAAGAAAGATTCACTTCAAATATTATTGTCAGAGGTGAAAATGTAATTATCAAAGGTGTTGCCGAAGAAGTAGAATTAATAGAGAAAGTTTTTAAGGAAATGATTTTCGTACTTAATACATCGGGTAACTTGCGTCCTGATGATGTTACCACAATAATAGATCTTACCAATCAGGGAAGAGAAGTAGTTAGTGATAATGACTTTGATAATATAGTATTGTATTCTAAAAAAGATGTTATTAAAGCAAAAACTCCAAATCAAATTAATTATTTAAAGACCGTTAGACAGAACGATATCTGCTTTGCAATTGGGCCTGCAGGAACAGGTAAAACATATCTTGCTGTTGCTCTTGCAGTAGCTGCTCTAAAAAAAGGAGTAGTTAAAAAAATCGTTTTAGCTCGACCTGCAGTTGAAGCCGGCGAAAGTCTTGGTTTTCTCCCCGGAGATTTTAAAGAAAAAATTGATCCATATCTACGACCACTTTTTGATTCTCTTCAAGATATGCTCCCGTCAGAACAGCTTAGAGGATATATAGAAAAAACAGTTATTGAAATTGTACCTTTAGCTTTTATGCGTGGACGTACTCTTAATAATGCCTATGTAATTTTAGATGAAGCACAGAATGCTACTATTATGCAGATGAAAATGTTTTTAACCCGACTTGGTCCTAATTCTAAAGCTATTATTACCGGAGATATTACACAAATTGATTTACCTTCAATATCTCAAAGTGGATTGGTGCAGGTTAAAAATATTTTGCAGGGTATCGATGGAGTTGGATTTGTTTATTTTGAAAAGTCCGATGTTGTACGTCATAAACTTGTAAAAGATATCATTGATGCTTACGAAAAACACAATTCTAATAAACCGCTCTCTTAGAAGAAAGCGGTTTATTAAATTTATTTAAAATGCTTTTTGCTTTCTTCCCAGTATTTATCCATTTCAGGAAGTGAAGATTCAGTAATCTTTTTGCCTGTTTCTTTTATTTTCTTTTCCACATAAGTAAATCGATTAATAAATTTTTCATTTGTATATCTGATAGAATTTTCAGGATTGATTCCAAGGAAGCGCGCGTAATTAGTCAACGCAAAAAATAGATCACCAAATTCCTTTTCTGTTTCTTCTTTATTATTTTCTTCTGCAACTTTTTTTAGTTCGCCAAGTTCTTCTTCCACTTTTTCCCAGACGTTCTCTACATTATCCCAATCAAAACCAACTTTGGAGGCTTTCTCCTGAAGTCGGTATGCGCGTGCTAATCCCGGCATAACTTTAGGCACTCCTTCTAAAACAGATTCTCTTCCTTCGCCTAATTTTATTGCTTCCCAATTCTTCATTATATCGTCGTTATCTTTTACTTTAGTTTCAGCGAAGATATGTGGATGCCTTCTAACTAATTTTGCTGATATACCATCAATCACATCATCAATAGAAAAGTTTTTTTCTTCTTCTGCAATTACAGAATGGAAAAGTATATGAAGAAGTAGATCCCCCAATTCACCTTTAAGTTCTATGTAATTTTTTTCATCTATTGTTTCAATTAATTCATAAGATTCCTCTAAAGTAGCAGCTTTAATGCTATCGTGTGTTTGTTCTTTATCCCAAGGACATTCTTTACGAAGTCTTTTCATTATTCCCCAAAGTACTTCAAATTTTTCGCCTGTCATTTTTCCTCTTATTTTTTTCAAATGCATTTGCTAATTAAAATTTTTTTTTATTTAATAAAAAGGAATTATTTTACTATTATCAATTTATAGGAGATATTATGTACGAGCAGAAATTAAAAGACCTGGGAATTAATGTGCCAGAAGCACCAAAACCCTTAGCAGCTTATGTCCCCGCTAAGAAAATGCACAAATTAGTTTTTACAGCAGGACAGCTTCCTTTTGTTGATGGAAAATTATTATTTACCGGTAAATTAGGAGTGGATGTTTCTGATGAAGATGGAATCAAATGCGCAAAGCAATCAGCGATTAATTGTTTGAGTGCTATTAAGTCAGTTATTGGCTCAATTGATAATATTGAATCGATTGTTAAAGTTACAGTATTTGTTAATTCAAGCGATTCATTCACAAATCAACCAAAAATAGCAAATGGAGCTTCGGAGTTCTTGGTAGAAGTATTCGGCGAAGAAGGTAAGCATGCACGCAGTGCAGTGGGTGTTGCTCAATTACCAATGAATGCCCCTGTCGAAATCGAAATGATTGTGAAAGTAATTGATTGATAAGAAACATTTTTCTATTATTGTGGTATAAATAGGAAATTCAGAAACTATTATGAAAAAACTAATTCTAATATTATTACTTACATCAATTCCGCTTATGGCTCAGTTTAAAGAGCAGCCAAATAGTGCTCCAAGCATCAAAAACGGCATTCTAAGCGGTAATACGAGTTCTCTGTTTGGATTTATTAATCCTGATAATTTTAGTATGCATCATTCGTTTAATATGTCTTATACTGCTTCTGGTGCATTTGGAATGGCGCTTGGTGCATATACGAATTCGATGGCATATAAACTCACAGATAACTTAAATGTTGAGACTGATATTAGCGTAGTTAATTCACCATATAATTCTATGAATAGCAAGGAATTTGCTAATCAATTTAATGGTGTATATCTTAGCAGAGCACAGATTAATTATAAACCATCAAAAGATATGACGATAATGCTTCAATATCGCCAACTTCCGGCAGGTTCAATGTATCCTTATTCATATTACGGTAATAATTCATTCTATGGCAGCAATCCTTTTTATAGAGATAATTTCTTTTACGACCCTTTCGAAAGGAATTAGACACTAAATTTAGTTAAATTAAATAACCGGATTTTCCGGTTATTTTTTTATTTAAATTAACTCTATGAAATCAAAACGTACACCTACTGTAAAAAAGACCGATAACGTTAATCTGAAAAGTTCAACACTAAACATGTTGATGAATATTGCTATATTTATATTAGTTATAGTAATAATCTTTTTAAGTTATTCTATATATTTGAAGGTATTTTCTATTACACCAGAAGAAATAGCAGAGGTAAGAGATAATAAACCATCTGAAATAATTCAAGTAGAAATATTGAATGGATGCGGTATCCCTGGAGCCGCTACTCGTTTTGCTGAATACTTAAGAGCAAATAAATTTGATGTAGTCTCAACTTCGAATGATAAAGAGATTGATGAAACTCTTGTTATTGCCCGAACGCAAAATATGGAAAATGCTTATAAAGTAGCTGAAGCACTTGGAGTTAAAAAAAGCAACGTAAATCAGATTCTAAACGATGATTACTTTTTGGATGTTTCTATTATTATTGGCAGAGATTACTATACATTAAAACCATTAAAATGAGGTATTATTGGATTCATTAAAATTCGCAAAAAAAATAGCGAATATTGTCCTTTCAAAAAAAGGGACTGATATTAAAATATTAGATTTAAGAAAACTTTCGGGAATATCGGATTATTTTTTAATCTGTTCGGCTGATTCAGACCGTCAAGTAAAAGCAATTGCTGATGAAGTAGATAAAGAACTTAGCGGAGAAGGAATTAAATGTCTTCATCGCGAAGGTTTTGAATCATTAAATTGGGTTATTCTCGATTACTTTGATGTAATTGTACATGTTTTCAAAAACGAAACACGTCAGTTTTATGGACTTGAAAAATTATGGGGAGATGCCCCTGTAATAATTGTTGAAGATGAATTATCAAATATGGAGAGTGAAGTTGAAAGAGTACCTAAGCGGGCTGTTCGCAAATCTGTCAAAAAATCTTGATTATCTAAATAATACAACAATTCTTTTTAATGTACCAAATCAAGCTAATTTCGGGGATCTATCAACTAATGTTGCACTCTCGGTTGCTAAAGGATTAAAAAGAAATCCTCGTGAAGTTGCCCAAGAAATCATTGATAATATTACACTTGATAAAAATGTATTAGAAAAAATAGAAATAGCCGGACCCGGATTTATTAATTTCTTTTTCAATCCCGAATACTTAGCGCAGATAATTAAAATAATTCATGCTCAAGAAACAGAATTTGGCAAGAGTAAAAAATATTTAGGTGTAAGAGCAAATGTAGAATTTATCTCTGCTAATCCAACAGGACCGCTTACAGTTGGTCATGGCAGAAATGCAGTAGTAGGGGATACAGTCGCTAATCTTTTAGAGGCAGTTGGTTATGATGTTGACCGCGAATACTATTTTAATAATGCGGGCAGGCAGATGCGTGTATTAGGTGACTCAGTGAGATATAGATATCTCGAATTGCTTGGTGAAAAAATCGAATTTCCTGAAGATTATTATCAGGGAGAGTATATTAAAGAGATTGCACAAAAACTCCATTCAGAAATTGGGAACACATTAAAAGAAGAAGGTACTGAAGGTAAATTTAAAGAGACCGCAGAGAAAGAGATTTTTAATGATATAATAAAGACGATGGAAAATATCGGCATTAACATGAAGATATTTTATAATGAAAATAGTCTTTATGAAGATGATAGGATTAATGAATTATTAAAATTATTTAAAGATAAAAATCTTTCCTATGAAAGTGAAGGTGCTCTTTGGTTAAAGCTTTCGGAACTCGGGAACGAACAAGATAAAGTTATAGTAAAATCATCCGGCGAACCGACTTATAGACTTCCTGATATTGCATATCATATTACAAAATTTGAAAGAGGGTATGATCTAATAGTTGATTTATTTGGTTCGGATCATAATGCTACTTATCCGGATGTACTTGCAGGACTTAAAGCGTTGGGCTATGATACAGAAAAGATTAAAGTTCTGATTCATCAATTTGTTACAATTTTGCAAAATGGTGAAATTGTAAAGATGTCCACTCGTAAAGCAAATTATATTACACTCGATGAACTTTCTGATGAAGTAGGTAAAGACGTTGTAAGATATTTCTTCAATATGAGAAGTGTTAATAGCCATCTTAATTTTGATCTCGATGTAGCTAAAAAACAATCGGATGAAAACCCTGTCTTCTATCTTCAATATGCACATGCGAGAATTTCATCAATACTAAAGATGACAACTGAACAGGGATTAAAAACTAATTTGGGTTATGTAGGATTATTAAAAAAATCTGAAGAGTTGAATCTGATTAAAAAAATAATAGAATATCCTGATGAAGTATTGTATAGTGCAGAGCATTTTGAAACCCATCGCATTCCTGTCTTCTTAGAGGAATTAGCTTCTTTATTCCATAAATTTTATACCGAATGTAGAATTATTGGAAGCGAACAGAATCTTGCCGAGGCAAGAATTGCATTAGTAGAAGCTGTTCAAATAGTAATTAAAAATGGACTGTCTATTTTAGGCGTGTCCGCACCCGATAGGATGTAGTTCAGATAGGAGATATTTATTTGAGAATTTTAAGCGAGGGCGGCGGAGAATGCGATAATTTTCCCTGCCCCGTTTTCTTTTAAAACTCTTGCACATTCTATTATTGTACTTCCAGTTGTAATTATATCATCCACTAATAAAACGTTTTTTCCTTCAAGACTATTCTTTCCACAATATTTAAACGCATCTTTTACGTTGTCTTTTCTTTCTATATGATTGAGGCGAGTTTGTGATTCTGTATTTTTTATTCGTTTAACTTTTTTCTCATCTAAGGGGATGCTTGTGATTTTCGAAATTTCCAATGCAATATAATGAGATTGATTATAACCTCTTTCTGTATATTTTACTCGGTGTAACGGAACCGGTATAATAAAATCAATTTTTTCATTTGCGAAATAATTTGAATTTTCGACTGTAATTAATTTACCAAGATAATAACCGATACGATAATTACTATGATATTTTAGAGAGTGAAGAAGTGATTGTATAGGAGTATCTTTTGTAAAGATATACAGCGAATTTAATTCACTAATTATTTTCGATGATTCGAAATACTTTTTGAATATTTCGTGTGAATAATTAAAATTGCATTTATTAAGTTGTAATGAACATTGTTTACAAAGATATTGTTCTGTTTTATCTAATCCATTTTCACAAAATAGACAATACCTTGGAAGAATAAAATCTAAAAAATTATTTAGAAAATCAAAAATGAAATTAGTTTTCACCTTTCTCTGCTAAAAACTTTCCTAATTTTTTATCATTAAAATCGAGGTGATTAAAAAACCAAGTCTTGAACGATTTCATATTCTCTGTACCAAAATTAATTTTACCATTCTTATACGCCACTGCATCATCCATTGTATGTTTTAATACTCGGTCATGTTCTAATTTATGAGAGATATATCCTTGGAATTTTGTTTCTTTCATAAGAGTTTCTTCATATTCAAAATGTGCATGTAAATCAGAAATTAATTCATCGAAATGTTTTAATATTATTTCTTTGTCATTAATTAAAATGGCATCATATAAATTATTTGCAATATTAATCATTTGGATATGCTGATTATCAATTTCATTAAAGTTACAAGACGCGTCATCATTAAATTCAATAAACTTCATTTTGCCCTCATTTTTATTATAACATTCCGAATCGTTTTCTAAAAAACCATTCAACTGTAAATAAAAGAATAATTATTGATAATATCCAATAATTTGACCATAATAAATGCTCGTTAATAGATACATTGTCTTTATATTTTTCTTTCTGAATAGAAATAATTTCATCAATTATTTTATCTTGTTCTTCGATAGTGAAATACTTTCCATTACTGTTTTTTGCTAAATTTAAAAGAAGATTGATATTCATTCTTCGTTCAATTGATTCAATCTCTATATCTCCAATATTAAATTTTACAGGATCACTTTTAATTGAATTGTTGTTAATACTTGCGGTACCATTAATGATATAATCACCAATTTCTAAAATATCAGTAGTTGTTTTATAAATGCCATTTTGAATAGGTGATAAAATCAATTCTTTTTCAAAGTCTTTTTTGCTGATATTTATTTTTATTTCGGCGTCCGAAATAGGATTAAAAGATTGATCGTAAAATTCTGCAAAAATTTCAATTGGTTCACCAGTCGAGTAGCTTTTCTTTGAAGTACGGATAATAAAATTTTTCTGCTTATCATTTTTAATTAACCATTTAGCTGAAGAGACAATAAATTTATCAAAGAAATTTGATTTATCGTCAGCAGGTTGAAGCTTCCATTTCCAAATGTCTTGAGCAAGCACAATCATCGATCTTTGCGCACCAAAGCTTTTAGCTGCTATGAGTGGAGTGTTTGTGGGAATCCCTCTAATTTTGCTATTTGCTATTAATATGCTTTCTGGTTTTAGATTAAATGCTCCATTAACTCGATTAACTGGTGGAAGTTTTTCCCAGACTGTATTATCTGCCAAATCTGAAAATAATAACTCTACATTATTATCTTGAACGTCGGGCTGTACTTCTAATAAATTATTACTTTGTGATTTTATTGTAATGGGTAATATTTTCTCAACTGTTTTTAATTTTCCTAAGTCCGTAGATGAATTTAATACCATAAAGAATGGTTTATTCTTAGCCAGTAAATAATTATTTAAAAGATTATCGAGTTCACTTTTTGATTTACTAACGGGATAACCGATTATAAAAAATAGGTCAGTACTATCTTGAGTAAAGAGGTTATTTTCTTCAAGAACTTTGTTATCCGATACATTAATAAATTTATTTATAATAATATTTTCATCCGCAGATAATGAATTTAGAATAAAGGTTAAATCAGTGGAAGGTGCACCTGCAATAACAGTTACTCTAATTTTTTCTTTCATAATATCGAGATAAAAATTGTAACGATTATTTTTTTCAGTTATTTCATTAGGGAGGTTTTTTATATAAATAGATATTTTTTTTTCACCGCTGCTTTTAGGAAGGTAATCGAATTGAATTTGATTTAATGAAGTCTCGCTTAAATTAATTTCTTTTGAATCGATTAATTTATTCTCTTCATACAGATAAGCAATATTAGTTATACCAGCAAAACCGTTATTAATAATGTCCGCTTGAATTGTAGTTGGAGAACCTGCATAAATAAATTTATTGTAATTAACGTTCGATATAAAAATATCTTTTTGTTTAGATGTATCTCCAATGCCGATAGTTAGTATTGGGAAATCGCTTTTTTCTGACCTATATAACGGGCTCGAACCTTCTGTAATAATTCCATCCGAGATTATGGAAGCAGAAGCTATATTACCTTTTACAGAATCTAAGTAATTAAATATATTCTCAAAGTTAGTAACTGGTTCTCTGAATTTTAGTAAATCATCTTTTCCAATTTCTTTAACTTTTGCGCCAAACGAAATAAATTTAACAGGCAATTTATATTCATTCAATTTAGTTCGTAAAGCATTGATGCTTGATATGCGCCCAATGCTATCCTTTAAAGAAATTGAACGTGAGTTATCGATATAGACGTAGTTAACCGGATTATCCGGAGTGCGATTAATAATCGATAAAACGGGATCGAACAAAAGAAAGATTATTAATGCAAGAATCAAACTTCTTACAATTATAAAAAGCCACTTTGCTTTAGTGTCTAATTTTGGAAGAGTATATTTATAAATATATATGGAGAATAGAGCAAATAGAATAATTCCAAGAATTAAAAGAAACGTAGAACCCGATATTGATAAACTAAATTCGCTCACTTTAAAAGACTACTCCTTTGTTTTTCTAAATACTTCGGGGATATTCCAATTCTGCATATTATCATAAGTTTTATAATCTGTAAGATCGAAATGAATTGGACTTACAGTTACGTAATTATTTTTAATAGCATTTTGATCAGTATCCAAAGTTATATCAGTATCCATTAGTTTCCCTGTAAGCCAGAAATATTTTTTACCATAAGGGTCTAAACGTTCTTCGTAAATATCGTCCCATTTTGATTTACCCTGTTTAGTAAGCAGAACTCCGGAAATTTCTTCGGCAGGGATATCTGGTACATTTACATTCAAAAGAGTTCCTTTCTCTAAACCATTTTTTACAACTAATTTTGTAAGTCCTTTAACTACTTCATTAGCATAATCAAAATTTTCAGCTTCGTGACTTGTAACCGAAACGGCAATTGCCGGGACATCCATAATAGCGGCTTCTCTTGCGGCTGAGACTGTGCCAGAATATATGATATTTATTGCAGTATTAGAGCCGTGGTTAATGCCGGAAATCACAATGTCGGGAGTTTCTTTCATAATATTTCTTATACCGATTTTTATGCAATCGGCAGGAGTTCCATCAACTGCGTATCCAAAAAACTCACCATTTTTATAATATTCAGTTACTCTTAAAGGCATTTTCATTGTGATTGCATGTCCTACTGCGCTTTGTTCCGTACGAGGGGCAATAACTGTAACTTCTCCCAATTCTTTCATAGCTTCAGCTAAGGCATAGATTCCGGTTGAATCAATTCCATCATCATTCGATATTAGTATTTTCAATTCAAATTTCCTATATTTTTTTAATGGTTACAAATATACTTAAATACTATTTCTATTAAAATTAGTAAGTTATCCAATTAGATTTTTATCGGAAGTTTATATATGAAAAAAATTCAAATATACATACTATTGGTGTTGCTAATGTATGTAACAAAGAATATATATTCACAGTCGGAAGAACCCGCCTTTGAATTATACTTGATAGATTCATTTATAACGACTGAAGAACCGTATACCTTAATTGTATCCTTCTTCACTAGTGAGGAGTGTAAAACTTCTATTCGAATTGGCGAAAAAGATTATTTGATTTCAAAAGAATATTCAGAAGATCATAAGATAAAAATTGATCTTTCGGAATTTGAACTGAGGAAAGAAACACTTGAATATGAATTAGTCTGTGGGAATCAAGAAGGTAAATTTATTCATCAAAAATATTCTGCTAATATACCGGCAAATAAAGTATTCTCTGCTGAAAGAGAGCAGAGCTTATTAACTGTCTGCTGTCTCGGAGGTGTTATTTTTGGTATACCTTCTCCTTCAATATTCCGATTCGAGGATAAAACGAATTTTGGTTTCTCTAAAGAAATTCCATTATTCTCATTTTTTTCAAAAAGTTTTAATTATCCTTATGGATTTGTTAGTATTGAATACACTCATATTTTAAAAGGCAAAGTGCAAAATCTTTTTAGAGTTGGTTACAAACAGATATTTCAGATTACCGGAATAGAATATATTTCACCGGGAATAACATACAACACTAATTTTGCCGGCTATAATGGAATAGGAACAGAAGTTTCTGTCGGGTTGTTTACAGTTTCAAACATATTTACTTTTTATGGAAGATATAGATTCAATTTTGTTCCAAGTGATTCTAAAAATAATTTTCATGAATTTTCAATCGGGCTTTATTCCAATTTCTTTTCAATAAACTTTTGAGAACATGGCAACAATTACAGAAAATATAATTTCAGTCTCGGCATTGACAGGATTAATTAAATCCACGATCGAAGAGTCATTTAGTCAGATTTCTGTTATTGGAGAGCTTTCTAATTTTAAACCGCATGTATCCGGGCATTGGTATTTTACGTTAAAAGATTCTTCTGCCCAAATAAGTTGTACGATGTGGAAAGGGAATAATTCTTATGTTTTTTTCACACCACAAGACGGAATGAAAATTATTGTAAATGGTAAATTATCTGTTTACCCACCGCGGGGCACATACCAAATAGATGTGCGATCAATGATGCCTGCGGGAGAAGGTGAGCTTCAAGCAGCATTTGAAAAGTTAAAGAGAAAATTGAATGAAGAAGGACTTTTTGATCCTGAAATAAAAAAAGAAATACCAAGATTCCCAAAGAGAATTGGAATAGTAACTGCAAGAGACGGAGCAGCACTTCAGGATATGATTAATTCGGTGAAAAGACGTTATCCATTAACTGAAATTTTACTCTATCCTTCAAAAGTGCAAGGTGAAGGAGCAGCTCAAGAAATTGTAAAGGGTATTGAATTTATTAATAATTTGGATGATGTTGATGTTTTAATTTTGGGTAGAGGTGGCGGATCCTTAGAAGATTTATGGGCGTTTAATGAAGAGATTGTTGCACGTGCAATTTTTAATTCAAAGATTCCAATTATAACCGGTATTGGGCATGAAATTGATTTTACAATTGCTGATTTTGCGGCGGATAAAAGAGCATCTACGCCAACTGCTGCGATGGAACTAGCAACACCAAACCGAGAAGACATTCTCTCTTTTATTTCTGACTTTATCGAAAATATCGATTATGAAATAATAAGCGGCATAAAAGATAAAAGGAATAAACTTTCAAGAATTATTAATTCATACGGATTTCGGTTGCCGGAGGATGTGATTAAAGTAAGGACACAACACCTTGATTCAATTTTATATAAATTAGACTCCCAAATCGATAAAAAACTTACATATAAAAGAAATTTGCTATCACTTCTCGATCAAAAAATTGATAAATTTGACTTTAATAAAATTCTTGAAAGAGGTTTTGCATTAATAAATCAAGACGAAACCCTTGTTCAAAGAGCTGAAAATTTTAATAAAACTAATCCATTTTTAATTAAGTTTTTCGATGGTGAAATAAGGATTGATAATGACAAAAAAGAAAGATGATTCATTTGAAGAACGTCTTAACAGACTTGAGGAAATTTCCAGCCTTTTAGAAAATAATCAGACAAGTTTAGATGATTCAATAAAACTTTACGAAGAGGGAATTAATTTGGCAAAAATTTGTTTTACTACTTTAAGAGATGCAGAATTAAAAGTTGTAGATCTAAAAAAACAGTTAGAGCAAAATTTTGAAGGTAATTCCTAAAGGAGATTTAAGAGTAATGGTAGATTCATCAAATTATAAAATATTATTTAATGTAGATAAACCCTCAGACTTAAAAGGATTATCGGTTCACGACCTAAAAATATTATCAACAGAGATTCGTCAATATCTTGTTGATGTGATATCAGAGATTGGGGGGCATTTTGGCGGCGGACTTGGAACAGTAGAGCTGACAGTTGCACTTCATAAAGTTTTTAATACTCCAAAAGATTTAATTGTATGGGATACAGGGCATCAGGCATATCCTCACAAGATACTTACTGGAAGAAGGGATAAGATGCCTACCATAAGACGTTTTAATGGCTTGAGTGGCTTTCTAAAGCGTTCTGAAAGCGAATACGATGCATTTGGTGCCGGGCATGCATCTACTTCTATTTCTGCGGCTCTCGGTATGGCTGCTGCTCGTGATATTAATAAAGATAATAAGAAAGTTATTGCTGTAATTGGTGATGGTGCTATGACAGGAGGTATGGCTTATGAAGCCATGAATAATTCTGGTATGCTAAAATCAAATTTAATTGTTGTACTTAATGACAATAATATGTCAATAGCTCCAAATGTTTGGACTGTTTCAAATTATTTTACAGAAATGATTTCGCATCCCGAATATAATCGGTTTAAGGGAGCGATTTGGGATTTGACAGGTAAATTGGATGATTTTGGCGATAGAATTAGAAAGGTAGCTTCACGTGTAGAAACCGGTATTAAAGCAATAATTACTCCCGGTATGCTCTTCGAGGCTTTAGGATTTAGGTATTTCGGTCCTATTAATGGTCATAATCTTAATCAGTTAATAAAAATTTTTGAACATGTTCAAAAATTAAATGGTCCTATATTAGTCCATGCAATTACCGAAAAAGGGAAGGGCTATAAACCGGCTGAGGGACACGTTCAGAAATTTCATGCAGCAACACCTTTCGATAAAATAACAGGACAGGTTTATAAGAAAGAGGGAGCTGCTCCAGCTTATACTTCTATTTTCGGAAAAGCTTTGGTGGAAATTGTTAAAGAAAATCCAAAAGTTGTTGGCATTACAGGAGCAATGCCTGATGGAACAGGTTTGGATTATCTTAGGAAAGAATATCCGAAAAATTATTTCGATGTTGGAATAGCAGAAGAACATGGAGTTACTTTTGCTGCAGGAATGGCAACTCAAGGAATAATTCCGGTTGTAGCTATATATTCTACTTTCATGCAAAGAGCAATCGATCAAATTATTCATGATGTAAGTCTGCAAAAACTTCATGTAGTATTTGTGCTTGATCGCGCAGGACTTGTAGGAGCTGATGGTCCAACACATCATGGTACTTTTGATCTTTCATACTTAAGAATGATTCCTAATATGGTAATTATGGCTCCAAAGGATGAAGCTGAATTACGTAATATGCTTTTTACAGCAGTTAATTATAAATATGGTCCAATAGCCATTCGCTATCCAAGAGGATCAGCATTAGGTGTGGAAATAAAAGAAGGTTTTGAAGCACTCCCGATTGGAAAAAGTGAAATTGTAAAATCAGGTGAATCAGTTGCACTTCTCGCTGTTGGTAATATGGTTGAGTATGCAAAAAAAGCTGATCTATTGTTAAATGAATCGGGTATCACGTCCGAGATTATAAATGTTAGATTCGTAAAGCCATTAGATACAGATATTTTAGATGACATAGCGAAAAGATTCAATAAAATAGTAACTTTGGAAGAAAGTACAATTGTAGGTGGATTTGGTTCAGGTGTATTAGAATATTTCTCCGAGAAAAATTATAAAAATGATGTTTTAAGAATAGCATTGCCGGATGGATATATTGATCATGGTACTCAAGAAGAACTTCATAAATTAATTGGAATTGATCCGGAAGGTATTGCGGATAGGACAAAGAAGTTCTTAAATTCAGATCAAATAGAAAAATAATATGGAAAAAACAAAAGTCGGAATAATTGGTTTAGGCGGAATATCACAATTAGTTCATCTGCCCATTTTAAATAAGCAGCCGAATGTTTCTATTGAAGCTATTTGTGATCTTACCAAATCGAGATTAAAATCCGTTGGTGATAAGTACAATATTTCAAAAAGATTTTTGAATTATAAAGATTTATTGGAATTAGATGATATTCAAGCGGTAATAATAGCTACACCTACAAATACACATTCTGAAATTGCATTAGAATCATTAAAATCAGGTAAAGATGTTTTAGTTGAAAAACCGATGGCAAGAACATCTGAAGAAGCAAAAGTTGTACACGAAGCAGCGAAAAAATATAAAAAACACTTAATGATTGGGATGAATCTTCGGTATCGACCAGATGCAATGCTATTAAAAAGCCTAATAAATAGTAAAGAATTGGGTGAGTTATTCTTAATCAAATGCAGTTGGATAAAGCCACAGTCCAGCAGCAGTAAATGGTTCATCAATAAATCAATTTCCGGAGGTGGAGTAATAATGGATCTGGGAATTGTAATATTAGATTTAGCACTTTGGTTATATGATTTTACACCAATAAAAAGCGTGACAGTACAGAAATTTCATCATAAGTTGAAAGAAGTTGAAGATTCTGCAGTAGGTTTTATTAGATTGGAAACTGGCGCAGTTATTAGCTTTGAGGTTAGTTGGAGTCTTCATTCAGAAACAAATGGATTTAATCTAACTGCATTTGGTACTAAAGGTTCTGCACTTCTTAATCCACTTCGGGCTTATAAAAGAATCGATTCCCTTAGTTTGGATTATTCTACTGCAACAACCTCTACAAAATCGAACCTATTCCGCAAATCTTATGAGAACGAACTCAAACATTTCATCGGCTCTGTAAGAGGAAATAATCCTGTAATATCATCAAGTGAAAACGCTATGATGCGTATGAATCTTTTAGATGCAATTTATAAATCTGCCGAATCTAACAAGGAAGTATATATATAATGGCTACAAAAATATTATTAGTGGATGACGAAAAGGATATTGTAGAATTTTTGCAATACAATTTGGAACAAGAAGGTTTTGAAGTCATCACGGCTTATGATGGGAAAGAAGCTATTGATAAAATGGTACTAAATCCCGACTTAGTTATATTAGATGTTTTTATGCCGAAAATGGATGGGTACGAAGCTTGTTCTAAAATCCGATTAATGGAAGAACACAAAACTACTCCCGTTATTTTCCTTACTGCTAAATCTTCCGAGACAGATGAAATACATGGATTAAATCTGGGAGCTGATGATTTTATTCAGAAACCAATCTCTCCCAAAAAATTAATTGCACGAGTAAAATCTAATCTTAGAAAAATAGATACATTAACCTCGACTGATTCGAATATTATTGCGATTGGTCCATTGGTAATTGATAGAGAACAATATGTTGTGCTTTTAGATGGAGAGACCTTAATCTTCCCTAAAAAAGAATTTGAGATTATAAGCTATCTTGCCTCAAGCCCCGGAAAAGTTTTTGATAGAGATAAAATATTGAACGATGTTTGGGGTTCTGATATATATGTTGTTGAACGAACCATTGATGTCCACGTAAGGAAAATTAGAGAAAAATTAGGCAAATATGGAAATCTAATTGAAACAGTTAAAGGCGTAGGGTATAGGTTTAAGAACATTGAATAGTATTAAAGAAAATTTTGTAAGTGCTAAAATATTTCTTACTTCTGTATTTTTGCCAATCGTAGTTTTATATCTACTTCTGATTCTTTTTATCTCTTTTACGTTCCTTCAAAGCATATTACTTTTTCTATTGTTTTCATTGTTAGCTCTTGTAACTCTTAATTTAATCGGGTTGAAACATCGAATGGAAGTATCCACAATTAGGAATACAATTAATTCGATTCGGAATAATAAATATAATTCAACCGATGAAATTAAATTAGGCGAGTATCTTGTAGAGTTAGAAGGTGAAATAAAATCGATGTTCTTTAGAACTCAAAATGATATTGCTAATCTAAAGAAATTAGAGCAGGTGCGAACAGAATTTCTTGGTAATGTATCGCATGAATTAAGGACTCCGATATTTGCTATCCAAGGCTATTTGGAAACTCTATTAGATGGTGCTATAAATGATAGCAAAGTTAATCTCAACTTTCTAAAAAAAGCAAATCAGCATACCATAAATCTAAATAATTTGTTAAATGACCTAATAGATATCTCGATGATAGAATCGGGACAGATGAAAATGAGTTTTCGTTATTTCAACGTCCGAGAATATTTGGAATCGTTAATAATTGAATTAGAGCAGCATGCCATAGCGAAAGGGTTAATCTTAGAACTTAGTCCAGTTAAAAATAATCTTCAATTTTTTGGTGATAAAGAAAAATTAAAACAAGTTTTAGTGAATTTGGTGATGAATGCTATAAAATACACAGAGAAGGGAAAAGTGGAGATTATAGTTTCTGAAGATGGAAAAAGAGGAAAGATAACTGTTAAAGATTCGGGAATTGGTATAACAGAACGTGATTTAGAGAGAATTTTTGAACGGTTTTATAGAGTTGATAAAGACCGTTCAAGAGAAGTCGGCGGTACAGGATTAGGTTTAGCTATCGTAAAGCATATTATAGAGGCGCATGGATCTCGAATAGAAGTAAGCAGTAAACCCGGAATTGGGAGCGAATTTTCGTTTTCTCTCAAAAAATAATATATTACAGTTTAAAGTAAATAATGATATTTTATCATAAATCATTTATTGACATAGAGTTATCCTTTAGCTATATTTGAAGCTCGAAAATTTTTTACGTGGAGGAATTAATGTTTGCGGTTGTTGATATAGCTGGTCAACAATTCAAGGTTGAGGAAAATAGTAAGTACTATGTTCCTAAATTAAAGGCAGACCTTGAAGCGGAAGTTGTATTTGATAATGTCCTTGTATTAACACAAGACGATTCTACTAAAATAGGCACACCTTATGTTGATGGTGTAAAAGTCCATGCTAAAGTATTAGAGCATTTACAAGATGATAAAGTGATTGTATTTAAGAAAAAGAGAAGAATTGGATATAGAAAGTTGAATGGACATAGACAAGAATTAACAAAAATTGAAGTAACAAAAATAGCTTAATCGGGAGGATATATAAATGGCTCATAAAAAAGGTCAAGGTTCGTCAAAGAACGGTCGTGATAGTAATCCGCAATTTCTCGGTGTAAAAGCTTTCGGTGGTGAAAAAGTTACAGCCGGATCTATATTAGTTAGACAGA
>JBAYVI010000026.1:0-26838 GCA_041674625.1 Melioribacteraceae bacterium
AACGATAAAATTACAGAACTTAATTTATGGGAAGGGGATAAGATTTTTATCCCCTGGTTATTTGAAGATCGTTTCTTCAGTGCAAAATTTATTTATGAAAACAAACATTATGTTAGTCATACTGTAAGTTTTTATTGAACGTACACTCTTCTTAAAAATCCTAAAATCAAATCATTTACAGCAGCCGGATTTTCAATTGGGGTCATATGTCCCGAACGAGGAATAATGCCAATTTCTGAATTTGGAATTTTTTCAGCCATCTCTCTCATTTTATCCGGAGGTGTTAATTTATCGAATGCTCCGCAAATTAATAATGTCGGCACAGTAATCTCTTTTAAAAAGTCGTTTGTATCAGTGCGGCTTAAAAGAGCAATTGTAGCACCTTTGATTCCCTTTGGTTTGTTCTTTTTCGATTGTTTAATCCAATGTTTTAATACTTTAGGATAATCTTTTGGTGCATCTACCGAGAAGCAATTAGTTACAAATTCTTCTACGAACTTTTCGGTTTTACCATTATTTATTTTTTCAATAATCCCTGCTCTTTTTAGTTTATTTGCATTATCGTCTCCATCTGCCTTTGTGTCCATTAGAATGAGCGAGGAGTAATCTTCTTTGTACTTTTCTGCAAATCTGAGAGCCATATATCCACCCATTGAGAGACCGCAGATAGCAGGCTTCTTGAGTTTAAGTTTTTTGATAAGTAAGTGAAGATCATCTACATACGATTCCATTGTATAAATTCCATCGCCGACTTTACTATTGCCGAGACCTCGCACATCATAAGTAACGCACTTAAATTCTTTCTTCAGTGCCTTTGTTGTGTCTTTCCACATTGTGCTATCATATGGGAATCCATGAATAAATACTATCGGTTTTCCTTTTTCAATACCGGATATATTTACAGCTAATCCATTAATTTTTTCTTTCATTTTTGCCCTCAATTACATTATAAAAAAACTTCCGATATAAAATCGGAAGCTATTATTTAATCTATAATGTAAGTTAAAAGATTAGTAGATAATATTCATATTAACTTTTTATTAAAAATAATAAAGATATTTCACTTTTAGTACGGCAGCTCTTTCGGCAGTAACCATTTTGTATTTATCGTTTCTCTGTTGAATTTCATTAATCGCAAAATAAATCCAACTTTTCGGAGAAAAATTATATGAGAATAAAAGTCCGGCAATTATCTGCTCCATTCTATCGGAAGAGCGGACAAAAATATTATCTACATAAACACGAATACTTAAATCGTTTATCGGAGTTAGATCAATATATGGACGAGCATTGTAAGTAATATCTTCAATATTGCCCTCAGGATTATTTTCAATAAACATATCGAAAGAAGTACCAATCTCAAAAGTTTTATGAGCTTTCCAATCTATTTCCGAACCTACCCACGAATAATTTGCTAAATAATCTCTTGAAAAATTATAAGTTTTTTGGTAACCGCCATATAAATTTGCGCTCCAATTAGGCGAAATATTATACCATGAACTGAGATTAAAACTATAAGCATTGTAATCTTTTCCAACATCTCTAGCTTTACTATAATCAGCATTTATTTCAAAACCCCATCCACTTCTAAACTGCATATTATACCCTAATAACCCTCCATAATCGGTAAAATTATCGGCTTTTTCGTATCCTAAAATTACACCTGCATAAGTTAAGATTTGCGAGATGGCACCTTCATCAGGCAGCCAAATTGGACCTGTGATTGTTACCATTTCTGCCGTACCTTTCCATGGCGCATAACCCACCGAACTAATATCAAAATCATTTCCTATATATCGCCCTCTCGAATAAAGCATGAAATTATTTGACATATAAGTATAACCATAAGAGCCTGCGAAATCACCTTTGGAATTATTAATAGATCGAGCAATCTGATACGCTAATTGATAATCAGGCTGACGGAAAGCGCCGTCAATATCTATTACACCGCTTGTATTACCTTCAGTTTGCTTGCCTACAAATAAAACTCCAATTGTAGAATTTTCAAAAATATTTTTCTTCACTCGTGCTGATGTAAAAACTGCCGCTTTTTCAATCATCTTCTTATCGTCATCCATGTATTGAGTTTCTGCTGTATGAGCAGCGAATCCACCATATTCCCAATCATTGATTCTACCTGATGCTTTTGCTCCAAATGTAAGTGGTACTTCAGTACCGTCTGGTAATCTTTTCCCAATTCTTCGTGAATAAAATAAATCCATCGGTCTATAAAAACCTGTGTTTCTTTGTTTTCCAGCTGGCATAAAAATTTCATTACCTTGAACAAAGAAAGGTCTTCTCTCGTTAAAGAAAGTTTCGTAACGTGAAATATTGAATTGAAAAGGATCAGCTTCTATTTGAGCAAAATCAGGATTGATTGTAGCATTCAAAGTTAATTGAGCAGATGGATTATAGAATATATCCAAACCTACTTGAGGATCGATATCATATTTCCCATCTTCTTTGTAAGTCGCTTTGCTTAAACCAACGGGGTAGATTTCTAAATTTAGGCCTTCAATTGTTGGTTGGAAATCTTGTAAAAGCAATTTACCGAATTTAGAAATTCTTTGACCTTCTGATTTTTCGTACTCGCACCAGTATTGATCTTCTTTATTTATTGGTCGGTAACGGTCAAAATCAAGACCCCATTCGGTAAGTTCATTATTGTACTGAATTGATTTAAAAGGGATTTCCATTTCTACAACGAACCCCCAATCATAAATTCTTGAATCAGCGAACCAGATTCCATCCCAACTGTAATCTCTATTCCGTGCATCATCTATTAAACGGCAATCAGCTTTTACTCCAGAAGCAGAAACAGCAAATTTATAAGCGCTCTTCCTATCGCCGAAAGTATCGATCATGAAGGAAACAACATCACCGCTGAAATCATCTAATTTACCTGTGAAGTTTTGGATATTACTTCTTTCATCATAAGAAATAATTATGCAATAAATAGCTGTTTCGGTAGTGAGAACCTTTGCAGTTGTATTTCTTGTTATAGGTTGATTAAAATAGGGAGCAAGCTGAAAGAAACTCGTTGCAGAATCAGCATTTGCCCAGGCATCATCTATCACACCATCAATTTTAATTTTCTCTTTAGTAAGTTTTAGCTTAAGAGATTTTTCTAAATTTGGGTTATTACCTGCATACAAAAAAGATACAGAAATAAATAAAAGGAGTAAAAAATTTTTCATTTAACACCGGATTAGTTACGTATGGTTTTTAGACGTACGAGGCAGGGGATTGGTTACAAAGTTACTCCTCATCAAAATAATCTGTATCGATTTTTTTGATTAAATAATTTGATACTGTAGAAACCTTCCAATTCAGCTTCAGTTAACCTTTATTCTTTAGATAAGTGCTCTAGATCTTCTTATGTAGATTTTTCTTCTTTGGAAGGCATGAATTCTAAATTGGTAACATAAGACTTTAGAAATCGGGAATTGCTATAAACTTCTCTTAATTTTTAATTTGCTGATTCAATAATTTTTATTTCATCTTCAGTTAATCCATAAAGTTCATAAACAAGATTATCAATCTGCCTATCGAGTGAACTACATTTTCTTTCCAAATATTCTTTTTCGCTATCTGTTTTTGGATTAAGAATATTTTTTTTTGCTTCTAATAATTGATTAACTGTCTCTAATAATTTTGTACTATTCTCATCTGAAAATTTAATAGGAAAGGCAGATAATTGTTTTATTGTATACCACGGGTACAATGTGTCAAATATAGAATACTTGTTTTTAATATACCATGCTCCTAATGATGAACATAATATACCAAGTAATATTTTAAGCAAATTTTCATTTTCAGAATCTTTATTTATAATAATATATAAAGATTGATCTATAGCGATCGGTTCTTTGATAAAAGTTCCGTGAATTTTAGTCCCAATTATTTTTCTTAAAACGATTTTAGAATTATAAAAAAAATCAGGTGTTCTCGGCTCTGCGAGCCACTTCCCGTATGATATATATTTACGCGAATAATTGTAAATATATCTATCAATATCTTTACCTTTTATTTCCGGCAAGAAGGATTTGTCTAATTTCTCATTGGAATGATAAGACTGCAACTCTTTATCTTTTTTAGTTTGATAACCAGTCTCATATTTAGATAATCCATATCCATCAGTTCTATAAGCATGAAGTCCTCTATTAATCTTAATAAAATTAATTAAAGGGCTGGAATTAATTTCGATTAGTTTGAATATACGATCAGCATCTTTAGATTTTCTTGGATTTAATAATCCTACATCTAATGCTTCATTTGGTTCGATATAATTTGTTGTTGAATAAAGTTGGGGATTAGCAAATCTAATTATTTCAATATTCTTTGGTTCACTATTCACATTAATTATAAAAATCGAATTTTCAAGTGCAACTTTTTTAAAAACAGGATAATCAAAAACGGCAATTTTATTTATACAGTGTTTACTTAAAAGAGTTTCTCTCACTATTCTGAAATAATTAGAATTTAACCAAGAATCAGATA
Organism: Melioribacteraceae bacterium; assembly: GCA_041674625.1. Taxonomy (GTDB): domain Bacteria; phylum Bacteroidota; class Ignavibacteria; order Ignavibacteriales; family Melioribacteraceae; genus BRH-c32. Next base: position 4,501 of record JBAYVI010000026.1, read on the forward strand.
CTATATATGAGAACATTCCATTCGGCTTAATAAATTGTAAACTTTTTTCAATAAAATAAACATAATAATCTGTTTGATATTGATTGAAAGTGAAATGGGTTAAATAATATTCTTTATAATCTTTACCAGCAGAGTATAAATACGGTGGATTACCTACTATGGCATCGAAGCCGCCCGATTTCATTATATCAGGAAAGGCATCCTCAAAATTCATTGGCTTTAATTTTAGTTCATCTTCTCTCTTAAATAATCCGCCTTCAAGTATATCTGTCCCTATTAATGAATTTCCACAAATTATATTATTCTTAAGATTCGGTAGTAACTGTTCCTTGAACATCACCCAAGTATCTTGTGCCGTTGCAGTAGTTTCATCCTCTAATAATTTTAAGTAAAGCGATAACTGAGTTACTTCCACTGCTTGCGAATCTAAATCAACTCCATAAATATTATTCGTAAGGATTTTTTGTTTTTGCTTTAATGAAAGTATCCATTTACCATCCTGAAAATAACATCCATCCTTTTTTGCTTGTGTTTCATTTTCCTGATACCATTTTCGATGATACTCAAGCAAGCGATCAAATACTGTAATCAAAAACGATCCGCTGCCACATGAAATATCGGCAAAACTTAACTTGGCAATTTCTATGGGAGTTTTTCCTTCAATCTGTTTGCCGACTGTATTATCTACAATATAATTAACAATGTATTGAGGAGTGTAATAAACCCCACCCGCTTTCCTTACTTCGGGCTTCTCCTCTATCCGTACCCGTTTATCTGTGGCAATTACAACTTTACCCAAAAACCGTTCATAAATTGAACCAAGTATATGAATCGGAATAATATCGAAATTGTAAGGGGAGTTTACATGCGCAAGTTCTTCGCAAATTGAAGAAAATGTTTTATCATTTGGTTCATTAAATTCATCGCTATCTAATAAATGCCTTTTGAAAACTACACCATTATATTTTGCATCTAATTTCCTGCTCGCAGATTTAAAATCTTTCCAAGAATTTTTGGAATCACCAAATGCACTTATATAATGTTCCGGTTCAATCTGCTTATCTTCAAGAAATCGAATAAACACTAGCCGATCAATTGTTCGTTGTGTCATTTCGGTTAATTGCTCACTCGCTAAAAAAGGATTTGATTTCTTAAACGATTTTGCAAGCGAATCGCGAATTTCATCAAGTTCAATTAAGAATGCTTCATCAATAGATTGATAACTACCTTTGAATAAACCTTTCTGAACCGATTTACCTTTTGGCTTCGGTAAGTTCTCTGCGAATTTGGATAAAGAATTATCAGCTACGGCTTCACGGCTTAATAACCAATAAATTTCCGCAAATGTATCGGGGTTTAAATATTCCGTATAATGATAGCTTTTAATTTTACTGTATAGAATGGTAGAAATATCGGGCTTGATTCGACAGTCTAATATATGCAGTTCTTCAAAATCAAAAAGAAATGTTATCTCGGTTTGTGAGTTCCAGCCATATCTGCAAGCTTGAAAATAATCATCTGCATTGAAAAGATTTCGGGAAGGTTTCTTCGCTTCTAAATAAAACTTAACATCTCTGTAATTTGGTGCAATATAAAAAGCATAATCGGCACGCTTCTGAACACGACCGATAAACATACCTCGCTCAATTTTTACTTCCTGCTCGTAGGGATTCTTTTGTTCATTATGATACATATCCCAGCCAAGAGCGAGAAAAAATTTATCGATAAAATCTTTTCTTACATCAGCTTCGCTATACTCATAAGAGAGGAACTTTGATTCATTAATTTTAAAATCATTTATGAGTAATGAAATCAGGGCGAATGCAGAATCTTGTTTATTCAAAGAAATCCTCAATAATATAAAAGCATATTATACGAATATAAACTCTTTTTACACTCTTTTCAAAATCACTATTGTCATATTATCGTTCTGTTTTTCTCTAACAAATTGTAAAATAATAAGTTATGCGATTAATATTTTCTATGAGTAACGGAATAGTAACGGAAATTTCTTAATTTCTCAAGAAAAGGTGATAAATAAACGATTCGCACTTTTCAGTTCTCAAGTAGAGATTTAAGCTCCACTTCTAAGGAGGCTGTTATTGAATCTATTTTTTTTATACGTTCTCGAACAACCTGAGCACGGTTATTAACATCTCTTATTTTATTAGCATTATTAATCATTTTTAATATTTTCTTTTCATTTTTACCAAACATTGTTTTATAATCTGTCCTTGGATCAAAGAAATATTTCGCTGCTTCTATCAAATTGATATCCTCCGATACAAAAATATAATATCTACCCTCATTCTTTATAGCTTGATACTTAAAATATGAGACCATTGTAACGTCCCAAGCAGCATTTTGAATATTTCTAATAAGTTCCGAATAATTCGTAGATCCATGCTTTTTAATAATGCCCCCATTTTCTTTTAAACAATACATAGAAATCATCAAACTTTCTTCTATCATCAAAAAATCCTCAATTGCCCAATTCAACAATTGTTCTATCTTAGAGACTAAATCGCTATTTTGCTTTCTCATAAGTTGAGCGGTTTTTAACATATATGGATAACTATATTTATAAAGAGTTAAATTCTTGTTATAGTTTTCCTCTTTTTCTGCATCATCAGTCTGTTTAGTCTTTTGTTTGGCTTCCATCCATGCTTGTTCAGGTATTTTGATAATTTCACCAAAAAGCAAATTCATGAATAACTGGGGTTCCAGATTATCAATTATCCTAAACATTTGTAGATCATCAATAGCTTTATGATTGTATCTATCACCGCCTTCATAAAGAGATATTGCTGGGTCATACAGACAATCAATACTTATTCCATAATACATTAATGCACAAAAAAATCTATGTCTCTTTTCTAATATCTCACCAGTTTGAAATATATCTCTTGCGCTTATTAATAAGTTCCTATCTATTATTATTGTCGTTTTGTCCCTTAATTGCCTCAATTTGTCTAAACGGAATATTTCCTCATCATCAATAATCTTTAGGCCCTTTTCAAATATTAAACAGAGGGTTTTCCTTTCCTCTCCTAGATAATTTAAAATAGTCCCATATTCTGAAGAAGCCCAGAATGACGTAAAATCATCAGATTGAATTTCAATTATATGACGGGTCATAATCCTTCAACAATCTTTATTTCTCATTTGATCATATGACACTTAAAATACATAAGATTATACGTCATGATCATCATTCTATTCCACAATCTCTATAATTTACTAATAATCTTCTGATCATTCTAAAATTCTCTAAAAAATTTATAAATAATATGTTATAAGGCTAAAGTTTTAGATTAGTTGTGTAAAGTACGCAGCCAATTTATTTTTTAAAATGTGAGTGATTATTTAATTATGCTCAATTCTTTTAATTTCCAAAAACATTTAGCCGTTGCTTCAACATCTGCTGAAGCATCGTGTGCATCTTGAAAATCTACCCCAAATAGTCTAAAATATAATTCTGATAATTTAGGCCATTTATATCCAGCATTGCTGTAAATTTTGCAAAAATTGGTAGATGTCTCCATTGTGCATATTAATCGTTTGGCAAAAAGATTAGTTGCTAAATTTATACGTATCATTTCTGCACCAATAATCTTTGAATCGAAATTCATATTATGAGCCACAAGAGTATCACAATTATCTATTTCACAATTAAAAGCATTTAACACCTCAATCAAATCTCTTCCTTCTGAAAGAGCTTTTTCAGTTGTTACTCCATGAATATTAGAAGCTTCTAAGGGAATAAGAAAATTCTCTGGTTTTATAATGTTATTCTCATTGTTAAGCCTTTCACCTATGTCGTTAAAAACAATCCAAGCTATTTGAACTAACCTTGGCCAATTACTACTATCTGTAATTGGTATGTTCCAATTTATAGGAAGACCAGTTGTTTCAGTATCAAAAAATAGAATCATTTAATCATCTTTTTTAAGAGAAAAGAAATAAGGATTGAACCCTTTTATCCAAAATTTAAGATCATAAAGGCATTTCATACTAAAAAATGGAATTAGACCCCAGAATATTATCTTGAACACTTCGACAATACCTAATGTAATATCATGAAGATTTAAAGTGGTCAAATATGCATATAGTACTGCTAGCAAGATTAAGATGAGAAAATCCAAGATCAACATTCTCTTATCATGATAATTCAATGAATATTTGTATCCGAATATTTTACCATCCTTAAGTTTTTCATGGAGTAATGTTATTCGTTGGTTTGGTACTATTATATTGAATATATTTCTTTTTTTGCTTTCATACCAAAGGTTACCATTTTTTTCATATAAATAACTTGTATCAGTAAAAGGATTATTTGAGGTTATTAAAACAGGCACTTCTTTTCTGCCACGGTTCAGAGTATTTATTAAAACAAAATGTTTATTATCAAGCGCAAGCCGATATTTACTAGAACCTCTTTTAATTCTCCATCGCTTTCTGAATTTATTTATTAAAAAAAGTGATTCTATAATTGATTCCTCAGTAATTTTTAATTCTCCCAAAGGAATATCAGGCTGTTTGTAGGAGTTTTTCAAAGAATCATTCATTAATAGGACTAAACGATACATATATTCTTCAATTTTTGGATTAAGATTTATAAATAGGTCAACTAAATCTTCATCTTGCCTCCTAACACATTTACTAATTATAATCTTATTGTTTATTACTCTATAATCCAAGTTAACTAATAAGCACAAGATCCCCATTTCTTTTAGAGTATAAATGCTTGAATTTTTAAAAACATAATTCTCTGTAGATATAAATACTTTTAATAACCTATTAATGCTCTGGATTTCGTTCTTAAGAAGATGAAGCGATAAGGCACCATAATCAATACTTGTTATTTTTTCGGAAAGTTGTCTTATCTTTTTTCTGTCTAGCAAAAGGATTTTATATAAACTATGCAATTCTAAGCTGTATGCTCCAAATAGATTTAGTAATTGGAAACTGTTCAAGTAGAATTCGTTTCTATAGGCATCTAATATATCCATCAAGTTATAATTAATATTAATAACAATTTTTGATAAAGCATTAAGATTAGATGGGTATTTTTTGTTCAGAAATAAACCATTTTTATAACTGACTAAGCGGAAATTTATTTTAGGGTAAGTAACTGTGAAATCTTGATACAATTCAACCATTCCATTCACAATACCTTTCCAATTTATATTGTGTTCGCAATTCTTGAATAAATTGGATTTTATTTTCTCACAATAATAAATAAATGATAGTGACTTTGTGTCTTCAACATTCTCTTTTTCTATCAAATTATTTAAATAGGAAAGTCTTTCGACGCTTATATCACCATTCTTAAGTCTTTTAAGGAGATAATCAATAAATAGTTGTATGCCAATTTTAGGTCTTATCTGATCAGTGAATTGATCAAGCATAGTCCTAGTATTTTGGAATAACAGGGTGAACATAAAATTAAATAATAGTTTAATAATATTTTCAGGTTTACTACTATCAACATTCTCATTTCCGCAAAAATATTGTGATGGTATATCCTTACCTTTTTTAAGAAAAACGATATTAAAGTGATCATCAACTATTTTAATATTATCATGTTCAATTAAAGGGATCTTTCCTGTAATCGTGAAATAGTTATAAGCTTTCTTATAAATGTTATTTATCAAGCAAAATATGTTATAGCATTCTTTACTATTATTTACTGAAAAACTAAAATCATTAATTCTTTTATAGGATATATTCACATCAGAAGATAAAATTACAATTGATTGTGCACTAACACAATCAATGACAGTTCTTGGAATTAGTACATTTTCACATAATTGATCTACTTCTAATTTTAGATTCTCATACCATTTACCATCCTTAAACGGTATTATCTCACGATAAATATTTGCCTCCTTATTTGAAACATAATAGGAACAATCATTATATGATTCCAGCTGATTATAGTTTTCCAAGTAGGAAAGAGTTAAAGGGCTATATGTATTTTTGACTCTACTTTGAATTTGTGCGATAATGTTTACTATTTCAATACATTGATCTTTAAATAACAACATTAGATTACTAAGTTTTCTATCATCAGATAGTCTATTCTCCTCATACATACGCTTACCAAATAAATCAGAAATAAAAGTGTTGTATTTGGGTTTCTCTCTTTCAATAAATTTGACAAGTGATTCAAGAATGGGTTGTTTTGTTCTTATTAATGAAATAATTCTACAACATTCCGAATGTAATAGGTGGCAGTTGCTCGATAAAATTCTTTGGATCAGTTCGTTATCTTGTTCTGTAATATTATTAGCATTTCGAATACCAGAAAGAAAACCTTTTTTAATTTGATAATTTGTAATTGATTTAAAATGAATATCAATTTCTGTTTGAATATTACTTTGTGCATCAAAATAATTAATAATTCTATATAGCTTATTCTCTAAAAAGACAGAATTATAAGAATTTATTTTTACTATTAATTCTGGTGTAATTGAAAGATTAACTAATTCCTTATTTCTGGAATAAATCGTCAATCCAAAACCCAGAAAATAAATATTTTCTGAAGCTAATGACACTTGCAAAACTTGTTTTAACTTCTCAACATATTCAACAGGATAGTCTAAATATTTCTTATATAAAGCTAAAAGGAAAAATGCTTTATCAGTCTCCTCAAGCACATTAAAAAAAGGAATAATATCTTGTTTTAAAGATTCATAAAGATCAAGAAGCGGAGGAAATATCTTTTTAACTTTTTTGGGGAAAAATGAATTTTCTTTGGCAAGTTCCTCAATAATATCGATGATAAGTCGTTTTCTTTGATCATCAATATTGGGGCTTGTACTAAAATAAATTAATGTGGGTATTTCTTTGTTCTTATCATTTGCGTTAAATGTCTTTTTTATTATTGTGTCATAAAAAGATTGGATTTGTTGCTTACTTAAATTAGGAAGAAATTTAAAATCTTCAAATAAACCATATCTAACACTATCAATTTTGTCTTGCAAGATACTTTCATCATTCGAGTCAATTATATTTGCTTCTTTATCACCATCAGACAATCTAAGTCCCAGATCCCCAAGCCTAGATACAATCCATTCCATTATTTCTTTGGCATGGTCAATATCATCAAGTAATATAAAAAAATCATCTACATATCTATAATAATAATTTGCTTTCTCAATTATTTCTTGATCGAATTTATTTAAGTAAAGATTTGACAATGCTCTAGCATAAGCTGGCCCTTGAGGTAAACCCAAGTTTAAATTTTCATTCTCATTGAAAGAGTATGCATCAATAATTTGTTTTAATAAACTAAAAATATAATCGTCATTAATGATAGACCTTAGTTGAGTCTTTAATAGGTCTTTGTTTATATTATCATAATAACCTTTTAAATCACAGCATATATAATATTTTATCTCTGGTTCTCTTAACTTATTTAATATCGTGTTTCTAAAATCAGGGTATTTATCCCTCCAGTCTTCAAATATGTTATTTGATTTTTTGTCCTTAACATTTAACCTATAACCATAAGAATTGTCTTCGAAGTGATATTCTAATATTTCACCTATTACATTGAAAATAGATTGAATAATAATTTGATCAAAAACTGACGAATAAGCTAGCTGTCTATAAACCTTCTTACGGTTATCATCAAATTTTTTGGGGATATTTACTTTTTCATAATTGACTATAGGAATTTCTATTTTATTTTTAAGAACTATCGATATTTGTTGGATATTGTTATTAAAATCCTCTTCAAAAAACTCAAAGTCAAATTCGTCAAAGAATAAAACATCTTCATTCTTATGATATTCTCGTAGTCTATAAAAAGCTAATCGAATATTTTCAGGATTTGAGATTTCATCTAAAAGGTTACGTGATGTATCAATTATTTTCTTTTCTTTAATAAGCACAAGGGAGTGAAGTGGAGAAGTATTTTTTAAATATGGATCTTCGTTCTTATTTCTGAATTCTTCCTTACAATATCCTTCACATATGCCTTTCTCAATTAAAGTTTTACAATTTGCGGGATGAAGTGGAACTATTGATTGAAGTTCTTTTTCTGTAATCTCATAAGAATACTTTTCTTTTAAAGATGATTTAATAATACTATGTATTTCACGATTGGAATCCTCGACAGATAATAAGGTGCTTGATAAATAGAACAATTCGAAATGATTAAGAGTTTCGCCGGATAATGCCTTGTTTTTCAGACTGCTAATTGCACTACATTGAGAATATAGTTTATTAAAATCCTTTTTATAAATTATTCGATCATCACATCTATACTGCTCTAAAATGAAAGGTTGAAGATCATATCTAATACTTATTTTATGTTTTTCAATAACCTGATTAAATTGATCTTGTTTTACTTTTACAATTCTTTCAAGGTGAGCAATGTTATCCTTAATACCTTCAATTAAACCAATTCTATGATTATCAAAAGTAAAAAATGAACTTCTCTTGTTATACTTTTTATGTTCACCAAGCGGAAGTTTAATTAGATTACCATATTTACGACTTTCAGTTAAAAGAGGCTGTTTTGGGAAGTACTCAAATGTAAAGTCAAGCACTTTTTTAATAATTTCATTTAGAATCAGAGCATTCTGGCCATCAATTGATTTATCAAAAAATATCCAAATATGATACCCTCGCCCTCCACTATCCTCATAAAGAATATTGTTTGAATTAAATAACTGATTTTCTAGTAATTCTTTTAAAGGAACTAACTTATTTTTAAGGTAATCAAACTTTGTTTGTGGATCAGTAAAATTAATTTTTGACAATTCATTTTTATCTATATCAATATCTATACAAATAAAATTACATTGGCTTTTGTTATTCAAAACATAAACACCAAACGTTTCTATTCCGTCAATATGTTTTTTTACAATACTTTCATCAAGTGTATGATTAATTGGATAATAATAATCCCTCCCTTGCACCGCAATAAAATCTTCACGGCCAGTAAAGTAATTTAGAAAAGTGTCTAGATCATATTTATTCGTTATCATACTGATGAATCCAATTATGTTCCAATAAGAGTGACCATGCTATTATCCAATCATGCTCAATAAAAATCATTCATTAGAATAGAGCATTCATGCGATATTATAGAGAGGTCTTTTGTTAATATTTTTTCAAGCTTATTCTCAGACTCAATAGATGAGTAATCAACTTTATTGATCCTTTCTTTTGAGACTTCCCATATAGCAACTTCGATTGGCATAACTCACTCTTAAAAATAAGATTAACTTAAAATAACCTATTTTTTGGTTTCATTCCAAAAATAAAACGCTCTGTCAAAAGAAGTCTGTCAAAGTAGGGTTACAGTCAAACTTTGTTAAATATCCGTGAAAGTAAATCCAAGTATTTTCCAACCAAGTTTTCCATTTATAGCAATTAGTTTAATTTTTCGCATTCCACCAATCACACAATTAGTCATATTGTTTTTAGCTCTAATATCAGAATGCCCATAAGCAGTTAAAACTGAATTCTTAGTCTCAATTAAATCTAATTTAATTTCAGAGAAATATAATGGGGAATAAGTTTTCTTAAATTGTTTATAAATCATTAGACCTGAACTAAAATTCTTTCCGTCAAGCAATATATAATCTCCGAGCTCAGACAAATAAACATTTTTCCAATTTGTAAAAATAGCTTCCTCTGAAATTCCAGGTTTAGATTGTTCCCTAACATATTCATCCCATGGTTTCACAAATCTTAAGTCAAGATCAGAGATGAAATATTTACTATCAACATCCATTGCCCCATTAATTTCAAGTTCATTAAAAAAAGATTTTACAAAAAATGCAGGCTTATAACTGGTTTCATAACAGTAATATCCTGATCCTCCCCCCAAAAAGTAGACAAAAAGAAAAGACAAATTGTTATATTAGTCTAAACGAAGTAAGGAGGATAGAATGGAACCAAAACAGCGGAGAGTATTTGACAAAGAGTTTAAGAAGCGTACCGTAGAACTTATAATACAGGGAGGTAAAAAAGTTAAAGAAGTAGCTATGGATTTAGGATTAGAATCAAATGATGTATATCGCTGGGTAAGGGAATATAACCGAGACCCACAGGATTTATTTCCGGGTAAGGGGAAATTAAAGCCTGAAGATGAAGAACTACGGCAGCTCAAACGGCAACTAATAGATGTAACCGAGGAGCGAGACATATTAAAAAAAGCAGTAGGCATCTTCTCAAAGGTAAAGCGATGTGATACGGATTCATCTATAAAAGAAACACTGCCGATATGGAAGCCCGAGAATCCATGCGGAACTAATATCGAGAGGGGAAAGGGTCAACAGGAAACGGATAGCGAGACTAATGAAGGATAGTGGAATAAGGGCAGTCCATAAACGGAAGTACAAGGCAACAACGAATTCGGCACATGGCAAGCCGATAGCACCGAATCTGTTGAACCGTAATTTTAAGGCAGAAGAAATCAACAAAGTACGGGTATCAGATATAACATATGTTTGGACAGAAGAAGGCTGGTTTGAACTGATTTACACGAGAGATTATTTGGAACGAGAAGAGGCAAAAACAGAGATATTTGAGTATATCGAAATATTTTACAATCGACAGAGGAGACATTCATCAATAAAGTATAATACACCGGTTGAATTTGAAGAAAGAAACATTAAATTAGTGGCTTAACTCTTGGTACTCTAAATGGGGGAAAGATCATACAATCAAGCTGATCTTTGATAAGGTTTTTCATTAACAATTTGATTATAGTATTCAACGAGATTTCTTTTATTGTTTTTATGATTAGGTAAATTATTTTCATTTCTGGAAATTTCATGTTCTGCCATTATCTTGATTTCTTTTGCTAATCTCATTTTTTCTTTGTTTGCAATTTTATCATTGTCCAAATAGATATTCAAAAATTGATAAGACCTTTTTCCTTTATAATTATGATCAAGATATAAACTAACACGCCCATTTTTTAATTTACGTTTACAAAGATTGGTACTCATTATTTCCTCCGGTTTTTTTGAGTAACGAAAAAGTAACGAAAGTTAGGAAACTTAAAGAAATAAAGAAACAAAAATAGGAAAGGAAAGTTACGATTATAGCTTAATATCTTGCTTTTGTTTTCACTTCTTTTCAAACTCTTTTCAAAATAACTATTGTCATATCATCATTCTGTGGATAGCCCTCTGTGAATTTCTTTACATCTTTTATTATCATCGAGAGCATATCTTTGGCACTTAAGTGAATATGCTTTTTAATAAACTCAATCAATTTTTCTTCGGAATACATCTGCCTTGTATTATTCATTGCTTCTGTAAATCCATCCGTATAAAGTACTACGCAATCACCCTTCTTTATAGTAATGGTTTCTTCATTAAGTGTGTTGGTAAATTTTGTTCCTTCCTCTAATCCGAGGGCAATACCGCGGCTTAATAATAATTTTGTCGTACTATCTTCTGCACTGCATAAAATTCCCGGATTATGTCCCGCACGTGAATAGAGAAGTGTATTTTCTTTATAATCCAAGATTGCGTAAAACATACTTACAAAAGAATTTTTCTCAATCGTTTTATATAATAGTCGATTAACCTTACTTAGCACAATGCGTGGCGAAACATTTTCTTCGGCATGTGCTTGAAGAATTCCTTTTGTAAGTGTCATATAAATTGCCGCACCCACACCTTTACCAGATACATCGCCAATTGCAATTCCGAGCCGATTACTATTGAGCTTTACGAAATCGAAATAATCACCGCCTGCTTCTACCGCAGGAATACTTATTGCTGAAAATTCAAATCCTTCTATATTAGGCTCTTCTTTTGGCAATAAACTTAACTGAACTTTTGCGGCTATCTCCATCTCTTTCTTTAATCTTTCTCGTTCGGAAATTCTCTGTATATGCGCCGGCACTCCATAATTTTCAAATACAAATTCTTCTTTCCTATATCTACTAATTATATATACCGCAGGAGCTGCTAATATTACTACACTTATTGCATATAGATTATAATTATAAAATGAATTGGTCGTAGCTGATAATAAGAATACTCGTGTAATTATAAATACATAGAAATTCATTCCTACTACTGTAAGGAGATCGTATCTGAAATAGATAAATGCCGTAAAACAACCAAACAGAAAATAGATCATTAGATCAACTGCAAAAAGATTCACCGAAGGTGGTGTTTCTGCTATTGATTGACTTAACATCATCACTGCACCTGTAAGTACAATCGATACCCACTTCTTTTGCCAACGAGGGTAAGTAATATTTATTGTTAAAAATGTAATTACTACACTTGCTAAAATTGTATTGGAAAATGCTCCGAGTATTACATCTATTACAGGGAGATAAGAACTATATATTGATAAGAGATTAATTGGAGTTATAAATAATTGAGTCCCGGGCTGATTTAAGAAAATACTTCCTAATAAATAAAAGAAGCTCAAACCTAATCCTAGTACCATTCCTTTGAAAAGCGATTCACCCGCTCCGAGTGTTAAAAATTTCCCTTTTGTAAATGCATCTATACTGCTAAGTTTATCTTTCCATAAACTCCTTGCAAAAGACTCGCCGACCGACCAGCTTGCAAATATTAGTAATCCAAGGAAAAAATATAATAACACTCCATTTAGAAGTAATGCTATAACTTTAGTGGTAATAAAATTGAGCGTACCTATATTAATCCCTTTACCGAGTCCGGGCCAATAGTTAACTAATACTATTATGGATGTGAAGATAAAGATTAATAGTAATGTTGTACCGAGATTTAACCAAACTTCTCCTTGGTGGTACTTTTTAATAAATATCCAGAATACTTTAATCATCCATAAGAATACAAATAAAATTGATGCCGTAATAAAAACTATCTGTCCGACTTCAAAATAGTTTCTATAAGTATCAGGCACTCTTAAATTATTTTCAAAACTTCCCGGTTTATTTCCTTGAATTACAGCATTAATTACGTTCACTGAATTTAATTTGGGTATTTTTTTCTCCCAAGAAAATTTATGGTCAACTCTATTTACATATTTTTCTTCTTTTGTTTCTACTAATGAGTACTCATCTAAATTAATATTGAAATTGGAGAGAGAAAAATTCTTTAATATTTTTTCGGCTTCTTCAGGTGTAATCGATGTCATTTTAGCAGTATCTGCTAATCGATAATCGAATGAAGTTATTTTCCCATTTTGATTTACGCTGACTGCATAGATATTCTGAGGTATATTTCTATCAAGATTTTTATGAACCATTATTTCCCATCCATAAAAAGCCCAGTCTTTTGTATTAAGAACATTTTTATATTCTTTATTTCCAAGCTGTTTTAAGAGGTATTTATTTTCAATTGGTGAATTTTCAAAAAATCCCTCGATTGAATAACCGGTTATGTCTATCTTTTGATTTGATAGGAAATTTTTTGCGAGTTCTATAGCTTCGCTTCTATTTATCTTTAAATCAAAACTATTATAGGGGGTGGATGGATATAAAATTATAGTTAATGCCGCTATTAAAAAACCCGCAATTATCCAATATTTATTCCGTATCGCATTAATTTTCATTTTTTCACCTATTCTCCTTACCCTTTAGACGAATATAGATAGATAATAGTTAGATTATCAATACAATTTTACCGCTTTTATACTAAAATTAGCAAACCAATTTTTTCTTAATTTCCTTATATTAATATTTCGATTAAAAATTAAAGATAAAAAACCATGAAAGAGCCGATAGTAAATTTAGATTTAGCAAAAGAACATGGATTAACTGAAGAAGAATATTCTAATATTTGTAAGATACTTGGAAGAGTACCCCGATTTACAGAACTTGGGATTTTTAGTGTTATGTGGAGTGAGCATTGTAGTTACAAAAATTCAATTGCTCTACTTAAAACATTGCCACGAAAAGGGGGGAGACTTTTAGTTGATGCCGGCGAAGAAAACGCAGGTTTAATTGATATTGGTGATGGATTGGCTGTTGCTTTCAAAATCGAAAGCCATAATCATCCCTCGGCAGTTGAACCTTATCAAGGAGCTGCCACTGGTGTTGGTGGAATACAGCGTGATATTTTTACAATGGGTGCTCGCCCAATTGCTTCTCTTAATTCACTTAGATTCGGAAACCTTGAAGACGCTCGTACAAGATACTTATTTGAATATATTGTAAAAGGTATTGGCGATTATGGAAATTGCTTTGGAGTGCCGACTGTTGCAGGTGAAGTTTATTTTGATGAATGCTACAAAGGAAATCCATTAGTTAATGCTATGTCAATCGGTATCGTAGATCACGATAAAGTAGCATCCGCCACTGCAAAAGGTGTAGGTAATCCCGTTATGATTGTGGGTTCTTCTACCGGCAAAGATGGTATTCATGGTGCTACATTTGCATCTGAAGAGATTTCAGAAAAATCAGAATCAAAACGCCCTTCAGTCCAAGCCGGCGATCCATTCACAGAAAAACTTTTACTCGAAGCGACTTTAGAAATTATTAAGGAAGATTTAATTGTTGGTATTCAAGATATGGGTGCTGCTGGTATCGCTTGCTCCACTTCTGAAATGAGTGCCAAAGGTCAGTCGGGCATGAAGATAGACTTAAATAAAGTTCCTCTTCGCGAAAAAGATATGTCAGCTTATGAAATTATGCTCTCCGAAAGTCAAGAAAGAATGCTTGTGGTTGTAAAGAAAGGTAATGAAGAAAAAGTAAAAGCAATATTTGATAAATGGGACTTAAACTGCGAAATTATTGGTGAAGTAACAGATACAGGAATTATTGAATTAAATTATCATGGTGAAGTAAAATCAGAAATCCCTGCTTTCGATCTTGTTCTTGGCGGAGGAGCACCTGTTTACATTCGCGAGACTAAAGAACCTGCTTATATCAAAGAAAAGGCAGCTTTTGATCTTTGCTCTCTTAGTGAACCTGATTGTATTAGTAATTCATTTTTGAAAATATTTTCTTCACCCAATATTGCATCAAAAAAATGGGTATATCGCCAATACGACCAATCCGTTAGAACAAATACAATTACCGGACCTGGACCATCTGATGCGGCAGTTGTATTGGTCAAGGGAACTAATAAAGCTATTGCTGCTAAGACAGATTGCAATGGTAGATTTGTTTATCTCGATCCGAAAAACGGTACTAAGATTGCAGTTGCAGAATCCGCTCGCAATATTGTCTGCGCCGGTGCTACCCCTTTGGGTGTAACTAATTGCCTAAATTTCGGTAACCCTTATAAACCAGAAATTTATTGGACTTTCAAAGAAGCAATTAATGGAATGGGGGAAGCATGTAGATTTTTTAATACTCCTGTTACAGGCGGTAATGTGAGTTTTTATAACGAGAGTCCTGATGCAGCTGTTTTCCCAACTCCGGTTATTGGTATGGTTGGCATTATTGAAGATTATAATAATGTTGTTACCTCTGTATTCAAAAATGAAGATGATCTTATTTATGTACTGGGAGAAGATTACGAAGAGATCGGTGGAAGTGAATATCTAAAGGTGATTCATAATTTAGTTATTGGAGCAATTCCCAAAATCGATCTTCAAACCGAAAAAGACCTTCACTCATTATTGCTTAATCTAATTGAAAAGAAATTTGTAAAATCTGCACATGATGTTTCTGAAGGGGGAGTAATCTCCGCTATTGCTGAATCATGCATTATGGATGAGAAAAATCAGTTTGGTGCTCATGTACACATTCCAATAAAAACAAGAGAGGATTTTTCGTTCTTTTCTGAATCTCAATCACGTATCGTAATCTCAATCGATCCCGAAAATCAAGAAGAAGTAGAAAAAATATTATCACACGGATTTACTCCTTATCACTTTCTTGGGAAAGTTTGTAAAGATGAGTTAAAAATTAATGACCAATATAAGTTTGATTTGAAAATACTATCAGAAGCATATTTTAATACACTATCGGACAAGATGAATGTCAAAATTCGATAAACTGAAGTTAGTTCTTAAAATTATGCCCGCTAAGTATTTTAGATTAGTCAGCGATTTCTATTCCCACTATATAAAGGGACTTTTCCAAAGAATGGAAGAACACCATATTATAGTATATGGTGGTGGAATGGCTTTTTCTCTTTTGCTTAGTCTGGTACCTTTTATACTAACTATATTTTTTATTCTTAGCCAATATCTCGAAAGCGGTATAATTCAAATGCTTATTAGCGGAATAATTGATTCTACAATTCCTTATCCTGATTTTGCTGCTTATTCTAAAGAAGCAATATTTAAAAGACTCCCAGAAGTAATTGAATACAGAACTTTTGCCGGAGTAATCGGTATTGGTGGACTTGTATTTACATCCACCTGGCTATTTAGTAATATGAGGATAATACTAAATAAAATTTTTCATACCGTGAAAAGGAAAAGCGCATTAGTAGGTTTTATGCGTGATATTGGTATGGTGGCGGTTTTAATTATATTTATTACCATATCTACCTTTATTCTTCCGGCATTTAACATTGTAGTATATGCTGCGGATAAAATTGAGTACCTTAATATTTTGAGGGTGAGCGAAGTTTTAGATTATATTATCTGGGGTGTAGGTCTTCTCGTTACTTTTATACTCTTTTTCATGCTTTTTTACCTTATTCCTTATGAAGCTCTTGGTAAACGTGTGCCTGCAATTTCTGCTCTTTGGACTACTGTAATGTGGGAAGCTGCACGTCTTGGATTTGGCTATTATATCAATATATTCTTAAATACTAATCGGTTTTATGGAGCCTTTATTTTAGTTATTGGTATTCTTTTTTGGGTTTTTTATTCCTCCTGTTTGTTTATTATTGGAGCTGAAATAGGACAGCTTTTCCGTGAAAAACATCCACGTGTTATAAAATAATTTTTTAATTTTCAAAAAAAATCTTTGGGTAATAAAATGAATAAACGTTCTCTTATCTTTTTTACAATCATACTCTCGCTTACATTTACAAAATGTACAAAGTCGCAGGAATCTGTTGAATTAAAGAAAAAAGCAAATTTAGAAAATCTTAAGAAATATGAATTTAAGAACCAGGATGTAATTGAATTAGATAAATCTAAAATAAAAAAACTAAAAAAACGTACTAAGTATGCGGCTTTCTATACACCATTGGGGACACTCCCTGAACGTAAAACATTAACCGAGGAAGTATATTTTAATCAAAAAGGGGAAAGGACAAAACTTATTCGATATAAGACTATTGGCTCAATCGATTTGGTATATACTTTTGAGTATGATGAAAAAGGAAACCTAACCCATAGCTTAACTATGAGTGGAGAAGACGTAAAAATGTCTGAAGTTTTTATTAAATATAATAATGAAGGCAATGCAATCGAAAAGAAATTATTTGATAAGCAGAGTGAAGGGTGGGGTAATATTCAGTATTTTTATGATAAAAACGGCAACCTTGTAGAAACCAAAACTTTTAATAATAAAGGTGTGTTATTTGCCACTGAAAAGAATGAATATGTTAATGATGTAATTGTGAAGAAAACACTTTATGATGAAAAGGGTACACAAAAACAGGAATCAAATTTTGAATACCTTCAAGAGGGTAATGGATATATTGAAAATGCAGTAAATACACAAGGGCAGATGAAAATAGAAAACTATTTTGATGGAAAAGGGAATCCGGTTAAGATTGAAAATAATATGACTAAAAGATTAATGGAATATGACGAGAATGGAAATTTAACTCAGGATGAACTCTTTCTACAAGATGGAACTCGTCAATTCAAAGTACGCTTTAATTATCTTCCAAATGGATTGCAAAATGAGCAAGTCCGCTATACCGGAGACGATAAACCGGCATTCTATACAGTCTATGAGTATGAGTATTATAAATAATATTTTTAGCCTATTCTCAACGAAAGATTAATTTTTAATCTAAAAAAGCAGTTTTGTTCAATACAAAGCTGCTTTTTTTACCTACCTTATTATTTGTAGTATATCATATTTCAACAATAGCTCTTCACATTTTTTAAGATATGCTTTTTACTTATATATATTTTTACTAAGTTACAGATATCCTAATTACTTAGTGAGGATGTGATGAAAAAATATTTCTTATTTATTCTTTTCTCAGCTCTATTTCTTTCGTGCGGCAGGGTAGATGAATCGAATCCTGTAATTCCTGTTGCCCCCTCTGATGTTGTTCAAGTTCTTAGTCCTAAATATGGCGAGTATTTTCATCCCGGTGATGAAGTCGCTATTAAATGGTCTTTCCCGGAAAGAATCAGTTCAGTAAATATTTTATTATACCGAAAAACAGAATTGAAAACTATTATTGCAGCCGGCATTAAAAATAACGGCGTATATAATTGGATAATCCCTGATATTATTAATCGCTCGGTACATTACAGAATCGAAGTACGAAATGCTAACGATTCCTCTTTTACCACTTTGAGCGATTATTTTTATATCGTTCAATGAAAAATAATTAGTAAGGCAATTTTTTTAGGTCAACATAAATTATTTCTGTGGAGTGTATTATGAAGCTTGCAAAGTTATTTTTTATTTTTTCATTTATACTTTTTTCATATGCTAATACTAACGCTAATTATCTACGTTCATCCGGAAATGATGGAGTAATTATTCATCTTTCTAATGGTTCTAATGATCCACATCGCGCTTTAATGGCGTTAAGCTTGGCACTTAAAATGGCAGATGATCATGATGTGTTAGTGTTCTTAGATATTCATGCTGTAGATTTGGTATTGGCTTCTTCCAAAAGTGTGGAATATAAAAAGTTTGAGCCATCAAAAATATTGCTCGATAAGTTGTTAACAAAGGGAGTTAAGATTATTGTCTGTCCTATGTGTCTTGAAGTAATAAATAAAACTAAGTTTGATTTGATTAAAGGTATCGAAATAGCCGATAAAAATGATTTCTTTAATTTTACTACCGGAAGAATTATTACTCTCGATTATTAATTATTGTTAACAAAATAAAACTCAAACGGCAGCCGAAGCTGCCGTTAAAAGAGTTTTTGCGCGCCCTCATCACTTACTTGAGGAAAATTAATTTCTTTGTTTGAGTATATTTATTTGTTGTTATTCGGTATATATACATTCCACTAGGCATATTAGTTGGATGCCAATTAACTGTGTGATATCCTGCTTCCATTTCCCCTTTTACTAAATCAGCCACTTTCTCGCCGAGGGTATTGAATATGCTTAAAGTTACATCGCTATTTTCCGGTATTCCGAATTTGATTGTGGTTTCCGGATTGAATGGATTAGGATAGTTTTGCATTAATGTAAATTCAACCGGTATTTCTAATGGTTCAATCTCTATAATTCTGATAGAAGGATTATTAATTGTATATTTTTCTCCATTGCGGAGTATCGATTCGTTTCCTTCGTTTGTTCTTATTTTTAGATCAGTTCCATGTAAAGTTAGTGTAACGGGATATTCTTCACTTGTAATTTTTATTCTTCTTGCTGAACCGGTAAGTGTTTCAACAAATTTTTCTGAATCGAAACGAACATCTAAATTACCGGCAGGTGATAGAGGAGGAAGTTCGTATTGATTTGTATTAACTCCTTTGTCAGCCAAATAAATTGATGTGGAATTTTTACGATCCGAAACTATTATCTTTGTCCAATTATTATCGATCTCTGCAAAATGGTTTTCGGATATTTTACCGGAACCGGTATTTAGGTTCAAGACTCCATCATTTTGTACTTTTATCCAATACCCCATTCCAGGTTTTAATGATGTAGGGGTTTTGTATTGTCCTTCAAATGAGAAGAATGATGATAAAATGATTCCTGCTGGCGTAGTGTTTATATTAGTAACTATTATTTCTGTTTCATAAGGAGCAATGATATTCCACCCTGCTTTCACCGCCACAGTATTTTTATTTACGGGAAGTCCAACAACTGAAATAGTTTTTGCAGAGTTATATTTTATCCAATAACCCTTACCTGTTTCAATAGTAGTTTCACTTGTATAACCATTATCATATTTCCAAGTAGATGTAATATTATCTTCGAAAATGGATGCAGCACTCATATCTGCTGCATTCAATGGAATTGATGCTATGTTCCACCCAACAGCAATATTGATATTTATTGTTGTGGTTTTGCTAAAAGTGATCGCTAATTTCGTAATAGCATTGTTTGTTATATATACACTATCAACACTTTTCATATCGAGATTAATAAAAGTGCCGCCTATTACATCTTTCAATCTAAAACTACCTTCGGGGAATGCTGTCTTATCCCATTTAAGAGTAATTGGATATGGTCCTTGAAACAAAATTTTCCATTCAATTGATTCCTGTGTATCAGGACGGAAATCATTTATAAGATCATCATAGCCAACTCTTTGGAATTTAAGATCTGGAGCATCTGATTCAGGAGGTGGGGGTGGAGCAATGATTTCTCCAAGTGCCGCATCTTGTCCATCTGTGGCAGTAGCCGCAGTACCGAATAACATTTGAATATTGTTATTGCTGCCAATAAGTCTTATGTAATTTGCCCACGTATATAGTGCCGGGACTTCATTAAAATTTTTAAGCGGAGCTTCTATATTAATATCTCCAATAACAATTAGACGATTCCCGCTTACCGGGTCTTCACCTATATTCGATTCCCATCCAGAATTATCGGCTGTCGGGCTATCTGTAAAAAATTTATATCCATATGTACCATTAGGTAGTGCTAATACATCACCTTCATAAACAAGATCACCATCGAGATCAAATAAAGTATCTTGCTCTGTCCAGAAGTTAAATTCGCCACGAACCAAAACATGATCTTTTATTGGATCAAATTTGAATTGCTGTCTAACTCCTCTCATATCAACTTTGAAATGAATTGAAACAGGGTCTAAGCCCTCAACTCTTTCTACTGCAAAATTATCTAAACTGAATGAGCCGGTAGTTATATCGACTCCAATTCCACCATCTCTTCCATTTAGATTTACACCAATATCATATTTTTTAATTGTTTCAGGATTTAAAACACCATTACCTTTAAATGAAATCCAATCGGGGATTGAAAATCTGCTAAATGGTATTTCAATTTTAGTCCAACCGGGGTCTGCGCTAAGTGTGCTAATATCAAGATTATAATCCCATCTTTCTGCAAGATCATAATCAAATTCTTTAGAAGGGTTCTCGCTCATATCATATAATGATATATATAAAACAGTCCTGTCGCTAAATGTTGCTTTAGAATCGACATTTATATAAAATGAGAAGGTGTTTGCAGTTTCGGTAGGTCCGGCTTTGCTCAAATTGAAGAAATCGGAACCGGGGATAGTTTTACCTATCCCAGCATTCCCCCCCCAACTTTCTGTTTGCTTTACTGAATACTCAAATTTATGAGCTCCGCGAATCTGCCCGGATGAATTGAAAGTAACGTTCATTGATGCATCGGTGCTGCCGAATGTTTCATAAAATGAATCGACAGAATATAAATGTGGATCTGTATCCATTGGATTTATGACATAACTGTTGGGGGTAAGATTATTAAAATATATAGGCGAAATTGATATATCACTTTCTCTAACGAACATTAATCGGTCGCCATAAAGACCAACATTCCCCGGGATTACTTCCCAAATTCCAATATCCGGATTTGTTTCATCTGTATTAATAAAAAACTTAAATGGACTTGTGCTATTTTTGGGTAAGGATAATGTTTTTTCATAAATATCAGTACTTCCTGAAACTAAAGTCATTTCATTAATTTCCCAACCACCATTAAATGTGCCTTTTAAGTAAACTTTATTATTATCAGGAGCATTTGGCTTAAAAGTACCTAATTGCTTTTGAAGGGACATATCCACTTTAAATGTAATATTTACACTTTCGGTTTGAGCTGATAGGTTGGTAAAAGAAAAAATAATTAAAATTAGAATCGATTTGAAGCAGAAGGATTTCATTATTTCACCTCGTTAAAGTTACAATTTTTACTTAAAGAGTTCTTTGTCTTTTGAGATGAAAATTATGGGTTTATTTGGGTGAGTGGTTAATAAAAATCAATCAAGAGTTTGTAAATATTGCTTAAAGTGTATTTTTGTGCAAAAAAAAGCCCCTTTACAGGGGCTTTTTTATTATTAAATTACTTCAGGAGTACCATCTTTTTAGTCGACACATAAGAGCCGGCAATTATTCGATAGAAATAAACGCCTGATGCTAAACGCTCGGTAACTGCATTAAACTTAACTCTATGTGTTCCGGCAGTCTGAGTATCATTAACTAAGGTAATTACTTCACGTCCTAAGATATCATATAACTTTAAAGTAACACGGCTTGCCATTGGTAACTGATAAGTTATTATCGTCTCCGGATTAAACGGATTAGGATAGTTTTGTAATAAATTAAACTCAGTCGGTAAGGATTCTTCTTCATCAACTGCTGT
>JBAYVI010000027.1:0-26608 GCA_041674625.1 Melioribacteraceae bacterium
AAATAGGGTTCATCTACTACTGTGCCAAATTTGAATGGATTCTTAATCATATTGCGATATTCTTCGTTGCGAATAATTTCGCAAGTAAGTTAATCATATATTTTTTGTTATGCAAATTCATAATTGTTTTAATGATTATTTTATGGATTATCTTCTGGTTTAGGTTCGCTGACTTGACTGTAAGATTCAGGTTCACTTGGATAAATGGTTTCCTTTGGGAAATATTCACTTCTTGGCATACCGGGGATATCAATAAGAGTAATATCAAGAGCAGTTCGGGATTTCCGAACAACTGAATAATTTAAGATGCTCTGAAGGAGCTGAATATAATTTTTTCAAATAAGTTAATCGAGGGGTTTATTTACTTAGAATATGGAAATGAGTATATTTCGGGAAGTTATGGAGATGTGGAACCATAATTGTTTTTGGGGATTAGGAATGAGTGCCCTGTCTTAATCCCCTTTTTATTTCGGTATAATCATTTCTTTTCAAATAACACTCTTATTAATAAAGGATATCTTGGAATTTTTTATATAGGTATAATTACCTCATTTCACTTTCCACTTTATTTAAATTAGCTTATACAAATAACTTCTCTTTCTAGTGAATTATTTCATTTCGTTATTTGCGGAGAAAAGGACGAGAAGGAATAAGGCGTAGAATTGGGAGCCGGGAGCTACTCCATAAGCTTCGAATTGCTGATGAATTATTAGGGCAATAATTATTGCGAATAGGAATATGTTTTTATTTCTTCCGGTAATAGATTCTTCGGGAGAGATTAGATTAATATTTGTCGGAGGTTCTTTTAATATTTCAATCGATTTTAAAAAAGGGAAATATTTTCTTTTGCTGACGTTGCAGGTGTTAAGATTTTTATATTGTTGCGATAGAATTTCAGTAAGAATTTGACATAACAAATATGTGATTGCGATAAAGTATAAAATGAATCCGATAACGCCTGTTTCTTCAATTAATGCAAGAGCTGTACTCCCCTTTTCTCTTTGATAAAACCCATTTTTTGTTGTACCGATTTCAGTATGGATATTATCGGGATCACTCATATTGAATCCGAACCCGATCACTCCCCCATTTTTTGCAGATTGGAGACTCGAATTATAAACCAAGAATCTGCTTTCGCCGAAATGTGTTCGTCCTTTATAAACGAGATCTTTGAAATATACGGATGTCGGTTGGAACACTAATGAAAGAGAAATGATAGTCATTAAAATGAAAATGGCGATAGCTGTTTTTTTGAGATTGATAAATGCGAAGAATAATAACAGAAAAATCAGATAGGATAAAATTGCGGAGCGGGATGCGGTAAGGAAAAGCGTAATGAGGAAAAATAGTGAGATAGCGATTAATAAGGAAAGTTTTGCAGCGTGGAGTTTCTTGTAATTTTCGAATAGATAGAAATTTAATATCGGAAGGAGAAAGAGAATAATAGCTCCGAGAGAGTTTTGATGATGGAATGCTCCCATAAAACCTTTTGCATTTCCGCCTGTCCAGCTATCTGCCGGTGCACCAAAAATTAATGATGCTCCGATAAAAATAGTTACAAGATAAATCGAATAGGAAAAGTGATTATAGTTGAGATTAACTTTTCGAATTATCAATGCAATGGAAAAAATAAGGAACAATTGGAATCCCGAGCGCAAAAAAGAGATTGAGGGAGAGATCGACCATAGAGAGGATAGAATACACCAGAGCGAGAAGATCAAAAATAATTGAAGGAATCTCGAGGATTTTATTATTTCAGGTACGCTACGGAAATTAAGCAAAAGCCAGAATAAAAGTATAGAGTAGCCGAAATATTTTACAAATCCCAATCCGCTGATTAGACTAATTGAAAGCGAAAGGATTAATAAAGATAGCAGAAAGTTATTGGAAGATTTAGTTTTGTCCGGCGAAAATATATTCATTAGAATTTTTCTGTTAATTCAATATGAGATGATTCTATTGGGGTTGATTCTATCGGGAATATATCTGACGAGTTTGTTTCCTCGTACGATTTAGGAAATTTTTGGAAATATAATTCCCTGATACAATTCTTTAATTCATCTTTACTAAGAGGATTGAAAAGTGAAATGGAGGAAGTATCAGTATAGGGAATAAAATCGATATAATTTGAGCAGATAATTGGCAGTCTGAAAGCAATTGCTTCATAGATTGGAATGCCAAGAGATTCCACTAAAGAGGGATAAACGAGGCAATCGTAAATGGGATATGTTTTTAATAATTCCTCATGGGGCAACGAACCGAGGAAAGTGATTTCACCGGCGAACCCGAGTGAGTTACGGAATTCTATAATTTTTCGTGAGTAAAAATTATGAAGATCACCCACGAGTGTGAGAGAAATATTATACCCTTCTATAAGCAAATCATTTACAGTATCAAGCAGGGGGAGATGATTTTTATAGGGAAGCAGTTCGGCGACATAGAGAAGGTTAAGGTAATCCGGTCGCTGAGGCGTTGCGGCGGAGATGCTATTTTGTTTAGTAGTGTCATTAGGGGCATCCGAGCCGGAGTGGGAAATTTTTTCCAAAATTTCTTTTTCAAAAGTATTATTAAAATGATCAGAGCCACTCTCACCTGCTTCATTTTTTGATAGCGGAATTTTAGAAAAATAATTTACGGAATGACTAACAAATTGTCCTTGAATGTGCTCAGATTCGATTGAGTCTGATCTATAATGATAAGTGTAGGGAGAAGGTTTTATGAAGCTGTTGGAGCGTTCTGTTGAGCTGTTGAACGATTCTGTAAAGCATTTGGAGGTTTCTAAAGTGTCGTGTGTGTGAACCTTACAATCGTTTGTTGTATTTCTGGAATTCTGTGTAGATTCTGCAGGATTCCAAATAGCAGAATTTTCAAATTGGTGGAAGCGAGTAGGGTAAATGCCGTATCGATTAAGAGCTTCTTTTGATTTATCTGTAAAGTAAAACACATTTTCTGATTTAGCTGCCGAATAGAGAGTGAATCGGCGCAATAGGAGGAATTTTATATAGGTTAATGGAAAAAAGTATTGATTTTTACTTACTATTGGCTGAGGTGTATGGTAAAGGATTTTTTGATTTATAATAAAGTTACTTATTAAAGAAAATATATTTCTATTTGAGGTACTGCCGTGGGATTGATGTTTTGGGAAGGAATAGCGATATAATGATAATATATCTGGAGCGAATGGGAGCAGATTCTGAATAACGGTGGAGAATGGGCGAAAAGTACCGAGATAATAGCCACCGAGAGAAAATAAGTGATCGCAATCATTATGTCTTAAATACTTGCCGGAACAGAAGAGCATCCATAGGAATCTTAGATACAGATTAACGGAAAGGATTTTATAAGTAATAGTAAATCCGGGAGCTCGGTTTGGAGAATTATTTAATCGAGAATCAAATGATGTATCTATTCTTGAGAAGTCGATTTTGGAAGTAGGATTAGTAATAAGGATAAGATGTGAGGCGGGGTAACGAGAAAGGAGGTAATTGATAATGTTAGGTGCGATTATTACTGCACCTTTTGACCTAATATTGGAAACGTCAATACAGATAGTCATTCAGAGGCATATTGAGTCTAAAGATTAATTGAAAATGCCATTCCCCCATTAAAAACTTTCAGGTCTTGGTAACCACCGATAAGATAAAAATGATCAAATAGATTAAATCGAACGCCGGCATTAAAATAATCGGCATCATATTCTAATAAAAGTTCGGATAATTCAAAAAGGGAGATAGAAACACCGCCAAAAGGTCCATCGAATTGATAACTTCTTGCATTAAAGAGATCGAATCCGTAACCGGCACTAAGCTTGATATTATCTATAAACGAATCGAGCGGAAAATTCTTAGTCAATGCGAAATAAGTAGCATTATAATAATTTGTTTTGCTATCGCTGCTTCTGAAAATATCATGAGCTCCTAAGACAATTGAAGGGAGATATTTAGATTCATTAAGGAATTTTACACGAGCACTAAACATTCTATCGCCGAGAGCATCGGAAGTTTTTGTACGATTAGTAAATCGCAATCCCACTTCAAGAAACGGCAGATAACCGAAAGTCAAATAATAAGAGAGTGCTTCGAGATTTTTTGAATAACCTTTTTCATTTCCATCAGAGAGATAATTAATACCAACGACCAAATTACCGCTTTCGAGAGTCTCCCCTGTCGGGATAGTATAGAGACCGGTCAGACCCGTAATCGTCTGTCCGAAAGCAACCGAACTAAAAAGAAATAAAATTAAAAAATATTTCATAACGAAATTTTCTCTTTACTATTAAGCTCAGCCATAAGTGATTTAAGTTCGTTTACAACATTATCGTAATGATGCATTCTATTATCATCAATAAATTGATCGATTCTTTTTGATAGGTGATCAAACCTTAATGGAGCGATATCACTTGATTTAAAAACTTTTTTATGATCAGTCGTAGCATGATCTTCATCGGCATAGAAAAGTTCCTCATAAAGTTTTTCTCCGGGACGAATTCCCATGAACTTAATTTCGATATCTCTTCCCACATCAAAACCGCTCAGAGTAATCATATCGGACGCGAGATCGACAATTTTATGCGGTTCTCCCATATCGAGAACGAATATTTCGCCCCCTTTACCGAGAGAAAAAGATTGGAGCACAAGCTGTACAGCTTCGGGAATAGTCATAAAATAGCGAATCATACGAGGATCAGTAACTGTAACGGGTCCCCCTGCAACAATTTGTTTACGGAAGATATTCACTACCGAGCCGCGAGATCCGAGAACATTTCCGAATCGCACGACTGAGAATTTTTTATTTGAGAAATTAGCTGCACTAAGAACGATTATCTCCGCAATTCGTTTTGACATACCCATAATATTAGTCGGGTTAACTGCCTTATCGGTAGAGATCATAGTGAATGCTTCTACGTTATATTTAATCGAGAGTGAGATGAGGTTGCGAGTACCGAGAATATTATTTGAAATCGCTTCCGAGGGATTATTTTCCATAAGAGGAACATGTTTATGAGCTGCCGCATGAAAAATTATTTCCGGTTCGTATTTTCTGAATACCCAATCGAGCCGTTCGTGGTAACGGATATCGGCTATCACCGCTTCGATAATAATCGGTTTATTAAAAAGTTTTGAGCGGAGTTCCTGTTCAATTTCGAAGATTGAATTTTCGCCATGACCGAGAAGGATTACTTTTTTAGGATAACCTTCACAAATTTGTCTGCAAATTTCACTTCCGATAGAACCGCCCGCACCGGTAATCATAATTACTTTATTTTGAATCTTGCCGGCAATCTCTTGAAAGTCGGTTTCTATTACATCTCTTCTTAAAAGATCCTCGATATCGATCTTTCTGAATTTATCCACTCTTACACGCCCGCTTATAATTTCGAACATACCTGGTACTGTAAGAGCTTCGAGGCCTGCATCTTTGCAAATTTTTACAATTGCTCTTATTTCAGTACCGGGAGCAGTAGGCATTGCAATAACAACTTTTTTAATATTTAGTTTTTCGCTAATCTCTTTTAATTTTTCACGAGTACCGAGAACTGAGACACCGCGCACTCTTAGATTTTGTTTATCCGGATCGTCATCAATAAAACCGATACAATTCATACCGAGCGAACTTCTTTTTTGAGTTTCATGAACAACTTGAGCACCTGCCTCTCCCGCACCAATCACTAAGATATTTTCATTAACACCATTTTTCTTAAGGCGATGAGAAGCCCTTTCGAATAAGCGAACACTAAAACGGAGAAGAGAAACAAGCATCATTGCCACTACACCATCAAGATAAGGGAGAGCATTAGGAAGCTGCCTCAAATCAGAACTGAATATTTTAACAATATGGAAAACAAAAACTTGAAATAGGACAACTGTTATACCGGTAAAAAGAATTTGAGCAAGATCATCGATACTTGCATGTGCCCAATAGCGTCTATAAAGACCGAATACACTAAAAATAGCAAGCTTAATTAGTGAGAATATTACAATATAGATTAGAATACCGTTAATATTAGAAAAGAAATTCAGATAGCCGTCATAACGAACAAATAGAGCGATAAAAGGAGAGATAATAACCAAGAATATATCGAAAAAGAAGAAATGACGGTTACGGCGATTATGAAGATAATTATAGATTTGTTTTACTGGCATGATTAGTGACTAACTCCTTTTCCAAAAATCGAATACTTGAGAGTAAGGAAGAATATTTTAATGTCTAATTTTAATGATTTTTTTTCCAAATATTCTTTTTCAAACTCCACTTTTTGTTCTATTGTAAGCTCATCTCTTCCATTAATTTGAGCCCAACCTGTTATCCCCGGTTTCAATTTATCAATACCATATTTTTCTCTTAAACCGATTAAATCATATTGATTATATAATGCAGGTCTTGGTCCCACAAACCCCATTTCCCCTTTTATGACATTTATCAAATTCGGTAATTCATCAAGACTGAATCTACGAATAAATTTACCAATTTTTAATAAATATTGTTCAGGATTTTGAAGTAAGTGAGTTGCAACATTAGGAGTATTTTTCTTCATTGATCTAAATTTATAGAAATCAAAAAGGATATGATTTTGACCGGGTCTTTTTTGTTTGAAATGAATTGGCATTCCATCTTCAATAAAAATTAAGAATGCAATAAACAAATAAATTGGAGAGATACAGATAAAAATAAGAATCGCTAATAGTCTTTGCATTTTGTCAATAGATTAGAGTTTTTTCATATCCCAAAGAGAATTATCTAGTTTAATAAATTTTTGAAGTTTTGTAGAAGGATATAAATTATCGGTTAGCAGTTTTATAGAATTTTCGTTAATAAATGTATTCTTTAATATTTTATTGATATAGTAAATTGATTTTATAAAATACTTAGGAATATACATAATTGATTTCGCAGCAGAAAATTTAAGTAAGTCATTAAATGTATATTCTTTTTCATCACATACATTATAAAGACCTGCAGGAACTTTATTATCAATAATAGATTCGATTACTTTTTCAATATTTTTTATAGAAAGTAGAGAAAGCTTATTATTCCCATCCCCCACTCTAAAAAACCTATTTTTGAAAATTGTCCGTCTTGAGATATTAAGCAAAAATTCAGGAGTATAAACCGGTGCGAACCTAAGAATCCAGCTTAGTTCTTTGAAATTTTCTAAAAGGTAATTTTCTGCTTCTAATTTAGTTATCGCATAAGGTGATTTTGGATTAAGTTCAGAATCTTCATGATATTCTGCCTGCTTATATCTTTCACCATAAGTTGAAACTGTACTGGAAAATATAATTTTACCCGGTAGTTTATTTTGGTTTTTCATTTCCCCTAATAGGTTCATTAAAGTCTGAACGTTAACAGTATAAAATTTGTTATATTCAGCGCCTTTACCTTTAGCGTGTGCCAAACCAGTTAGGAAAACTAAAGTTGAAAATCTTTCATTGTTTTTAATAAAGTCAGAAACTTTTTTCTTGTCTGTTAAATCAAGTTGTGAATAGTTTTTTTGTGAAACATCCTCATAACCAATTCCAAAAACATTATTATCTATATTTAAATATGAAAATAATTGGCTTCCAATTATTCCGTTGCTGCCGGCTATTAAAGTTGTTTCCATTTTGTTCCGTAATTTAGAGCTATTATTCATTATACTAATATTTTTATTTTAATATTTGTAGTAATCTTTATACCAATCAAGGAGTAATTTCACACCTTCCTCAATACTTGTTTTTGAATGATAACCTGTGCAAGCCGTAAGTTCTTTGGTATCTGCCCACGTACTAATCACATCGCCTGGTTGAATATCTTTCATTATCTTATTCGCCTTCTTCCCGATTCCATTTTCTAGATGAATAATAAAATCTAATAAGTTGACTGTGGCATTATTACCAATATTAAAAATATTGTATTGTTTGTTTAAGTTTGATTTAGAAATAAGGAATATACCTTCAACGATATCAGCAATAAAAGTAAAATCTCTTTGCATTGCTCCATTGTTAAAAACCTTAATTGGTTTATCATTTAAAATCGCATCTGTAAATATAAATGGAGCCATGTCAGGCCTACCCCAAGGACCATAAACAGTAAAAAAGCGTAAGCCAATTGTTTTTATATTATACAAATGACTATAAGAATGAGCCATTAGTTCATTAGATTTTTTTGTCGCAGCATATAAACTAATTGGGCTATCAGTACGGTCATTAATCGAAAGTAATTTACCTGACAAACCATAAACACTAGAACTACTTGCGTAAAGTAAATTATTTACGGAATATTGACGACAGGCCTCTAATATATTAAAAAAACCAACAATATTACTCTTAATATAGCTTTCTGGATTCTTAAGACTATAGCGAACACCAGCCTGTGCAGCTAAATGTATAACCAAATCAAATTTTTCACATTGAAAAAGTTTCGAAATATTTTCAGAATCTTCAATAGATAATTTTATAAACCTATAATTTGACCATTTCTCGCTAATAGCAATTTTATTATAATAAATATTAGATTTGTCAATACCGCAAGCTTCCAAACGATCAAATTTAAGACTAGTATCATAATAATCATTTATGTTGTCTGCACCTATAATTTCATTACCTTCTTTTATATATCTTAGAACTGTATGAAAACCAATAAATCCAGCAGCACCTGTTATCAAAATTTTCATTCTTTATACTCATTCTCAATTTGTGCAAAAACTATTTTATCTGAAAATTTACTTTCGGCTAACTTTCTACTATTTTTTCCAAATTCAGATATATTTCCGTCTTCAATTATATTAATAACAGCCTCTTTTATCGCTTCAGTAGATTTAGGAGATATTAGATAGCCATTTTCACCTTGAAATACAGTTAAATTGCACCCTGGCATTTTTGTTGTAATAATTGGCAAACTCATAGAAAGTGCTTCTAATATGCCCCTTGGAATACCTTCACGATAATAACTGGGATAAATATATGCATCTGAGGAGGCGAGCAATTCTTTTATGTTTTTTTTACGGCCCATGAAGAATATTGTATTATCATTTTCAAATTCATCAATATATGAACTCGAAATACTCCGAGGGTTATCCTCGTCAACCCCACCAACAATCCAAAGTTTATTATTTGGATACTTATTCTTTAGGGCAAGAAATGCATCTACCATTTCTTTTATTCCTTTCTCCCAGATTAAACGAGTTACACAAATAAAAACAATGTCACTGTTTGCTATCTTCATATTATCCCTTAGTAAATCTCTCTGAAATAAAGTTTTATCGAAAGATGTGGTTGCGACACCACTTCCATAAATAACTTTTATTTTCTTTTTCCATAAACCAAAGAGAAGTATATCTTCTGCATCATTATCATTCTGTACTATCACCTTGTTTGCTCTAAACAACTTAAGCTGAAAGATAAGAAGACTTACTATTTTCAACAACTTGTATTTAAATGTTGAATTCGAAAAAGCTATTCCAAGACCAGTAATATGCAAAACCACTTTTCTTTTATTGAATAAATTTGCCAAAACATTTAATAGATTTGGTTGAAATCGGAAAGAGTGGATAATATCTATGTCGTACTTTTTAATAACTGTTTTATAAACCTTAACCAACTTGAAGAGTTGAACTAATCCTTTATCATCTCGGTTAAATTCGTAAGTTATTACATTAATACCTTTATTCTGAATTTCTTTTGCATATTCATCATTAGGGACAAAGACATAAATAAGCCTACCATTATTTTTTAAATAATTATATAATGGAACTCTAGAATTATAGAAATCTAAAGAAGAATTTTCAATTAGTAATATTTTTTTTATAATTAAATTTTTCATACTAGTAGCAAATTATACGCGCACAGAAACGCTTATTAGAAAAACTTTTATGAACATTTATGTAAAATGATGAATTTTATTAGGGAATTGATATAATTTCTAAATTCAAACCGTATGCTTTCATTTCGACAGTTTTTTTTGTGGTCTAATTAATAGTCTATTTTGAAATTTTCTCCTAAAATAAAATCAAACTCATCGGGAATATAACCTTTATATCCACTTCCATCATAAAAGGTTAATTCACCAAAATAAATGTTGCCATCTATATTATATAAATCAACTCTTACAAAAGGAAAATCTCTTGATAATATCTCGGCAATTTCTAACATTCTATCGAAATTCTTTGGTTTGGGAATATTCGACTTTAAACCGAAAATATCTGATCTTATATACGGCATTAAATTAAATTCTGTGTCAAAAATACCAAGTTTAATACCATCTTCTAAAAAACGTTCAACGATTGCGTAAAGACAAAATGGTTTACCATTAAAACAAAAAAATTTGTAATCAATCAAATCATTATTTAGATCTTTATCTAATAATTTTTCACATATTATTCTCGATTTAATATTGTAGTAACCCCACTCACGACCCATTTTAGATTGCCAAGTATTTAACCATCCATTTAATGTTTTTTTAGCTAATTCAATATTCAACTGGCTCTTATCACTACATAAGATGTTGGTATGACTACCATTTGTTGTTTTAAGGACGAACTTCTTTGGTAAATTTCCAAAATTTATCTCTTCAACATTGTCATAAATACCAAATAAAGGTATAAGAATATCGGAGAGACCTTTAGCAGAGACATACTCCCTAACACTATACTTATCGGAACATTTTGTAAGAAGATTATGGCGATAATTAAGTTTATACCATTGGATTTTTTCAGTAAATCTAATTGGGTTTTTAAGTCTAGGCCATCTGCCAGTTGAAAGCTTATATTGAAATATAATCATTAACTTATCTGGGACAAAATCAAATAATTTCAGTAAAAGAAATCTAATTTTTTGATTTTTGATTATTCTTTTGTAGTTCATTATTTAACTATTAATATTTTCATCTACTCATTAGTAGAAGAGTATAATTGTCTTTTTGAAATTATAAATATTGTTTGAGTTTTGCGTTATATTTTCGTTTGTTTGTATACAAATCTTTTGCTACAAAAAATGTCCTTAAATTAAATCTACTTAAATACCATTTTAAATCCCGTTTGGCAATTCTTTTTTTTACTATTGAAGTCAATAGCTCATTTCTCATATTATTATAATCGCGTTCATTCAAATCTAACTTCAAAGAATAGGTGGCAAGGTTTTTGCTGATATCTGGAATTCCAATCTGCATCTTTTCATCACCGGCAAAGATGGGGATAGCCTTGTTGTTAATAAGTTTGTTGTTTTCATATTCCAATTCTAGAATAATGGAACTTTTATTGTTCGTCGATTGCTCTACAAGTGGTTTATTGGACTTACATGTATATACATCATCAAAACAAAAATTACCTAAACTATACGCAATTAATGAATCATTAGATTTTTCAATTCCTTGCAATACATGTGGGTGATGTCCATAATATACATATGGTACAATTTCTGACAATTTTCTTGCAAATTTAATTTGGTCATAACTCGGGAAATTAATATGTTCAGTTCCAGCGTGAATACTCAAGATATTATTATTTCCGTTTATTGAGTTTTTAATTAGATTTTCTTCTATTGTTGGATAATCTAATTCATTAATCCCAGACTTACCTAACCCTAATGGATTTGTAGAATAACAACAATAGCCACTTAATGCTATTTTATTATTTTCATGTTCAATAAAAATTTGTTTTTCCTCAACTCCAAAATATCCAATATCATTCTTAGCAAGAATTTGTTTTGTGAGCTCATAAGATTTCTTGCCATAATCAAACAAATGATTGTTAGCTAAATTCACTATAGATATTCCAAGATAACTTAACAATCCTACATTTTGAATTTCAGAATAAATATACGCAGATTTATATCCGTAAGGTTTACGGCCTTCCCCAAAAGGAGTCTCAAGGTTAGCAATCACATAATCATATTGGTTAAGTATTTTCTTAATATCACTGAAATAGTTAAATATTTGCTCGTTATTTTTTATTGAGTTTTTACCAAAAAAGGCAGTATCTCCAAGTAGCGCTATTTTCATAATAGATTTACTAAAAGCTATACAAATATTTGCATAGTCTCTTTGCCTGTACTTTATAATTAAAAATTGTTTCGGTTAATTCTTTACCCTTATTTGCGATATCTAAAGCAAAATTATAATTATCAAGTATATAAATAATTTTATTCGCAAACGCATTGTTATCATCTGGCTCTACCAAAAAGGCATTTTCTTCATCACTTAGATATAATGGTATATCACCAACTTTAGTTACTAAAACTGGTTTCCCAGTTGATAGATACTCACCTAATTTTGTTGGAAACCCCCCTGTTGATTGCAAGCTATTTGGTCTAGCTAGTGCCAATAATTTTGAATTTGATAATAATGAAGGAATTTTGTTTCTATCAACCTGCCCCAAGAAACAAACTCTTTTAGTCTTTAATTCTATAGAGTAATTTTTAAGCTGTTCTAAATCTGCTATATTTTTAGTACCTCCAATCAACAACAACATTAATTCGGGGTATTTATCCTCTACTAAGCTAAAAGCATGAATTAAATTTCTAACACCATCCTTATTACCGCCTATATCACCGCAATAGGCTATATAATCACCGAAATAATTCTTTTTGTTTATGTTGTTAAATCGAGTGACATCTACTGTCATAGGTGCTACAATAAGTTTACAATTACGTTTTACTTTATTTTCAAAATAATTATATAAAGGATTAGTCATAATTATTAATCCATCAAATAGTTTATATGTAGTTGAAACATAAAATTTAGCGTATAGTCTACCGAATAAGCTCTTTTTTTTTAATACAAAAGGATACTCACTTTTTTCCTGAATAAAATTTATTCCAAGTATTTTACATAAAATGAATAGTGGATAAATAAGTACTAAACTATTTGAAACCAAAATAATAGTATTGAATTTTTCTTTAGATATTAGGATATTGTATAATAATTTAATTACAGAGATTACTCTATAATATAACCCAAAAAGTTTATTATTCGATTTTTTTTGGAATGATTTGTATATAATTCCATCAATGATTTGGTATTTTGTATTTCCAATGTTGCTTGAAAAAACGGTGACCTTTAGTCCTAACTCTACCAAGCCCTTAGAATATGAAATTATTCGATTTACCGACGCCGCTCCTGAAGGAAATGGCATAGTGGTTACTATCATAATATTTAAACTTTTTTTCAAATAATTCTCTATAATATAATTTTACTAATTTTTAATAACTTTATTTATTACTTTAGTATTGAAATTGTATAAGATGCATACTTACTGTGAGAATGAATAACTATTATATTATTCAGAAAACGAAGCAACTAGCTTATGTTGCATAACATCATCCACAATAAGATACTTTATCGCTTTTACTAAAGATGTTGTATTATTCATTTATTGAAAAAGCATTTCTTGAAATACATAGTTTTGGAAATGCAAAAGATGACAGTCAAATTCTTTTAATGTTTCATTTAAATATATTGCTGGTTTGCACAAATTAATGTTTGCTTAATTTTAAAATTACATAAAAATAATTGCGGGGTTAATTGAGTCGACTTATTTTGCAGGAAGTTTAATATATTTCTATTTTGTCGAATTGCTATCTTCATAATTCCCCTATATAGGAATTAAATTCCTTTAAAGAGCTTAATTAATTCTTTATCACTTAAAATATCTTCACTTTTCCTGCCTATAAAATAAAAACCTGAAGCACCGTCAAAAATTCCTTTTTTATTTACAATAAGATAGTCCACATATTTTAGCCAAAAGAACAAAAAAGTAACTATTACTTGGAAAAATAATCTTAAATAGTTATTATTTGTAAGAGAACTAACAAATGATTTAATTGACCAGCCAAGTGCAACGCCTGTTCCAGCAAAAACACCAGACTCTATCTCATGGAATTCCCTAAATAATCTTCTATGTCCTAAATGAGTAAATCTTGTAAAGTCAAAAGCACCCATATGAACCTGTTGCATAAACGGTGTTGCCGCAAAAACAATACCTTCTTTATTTAAAACTCGATGAGCTTCCTTAACACACTTATAAGGGTCAGCGACATGCTCAAGTACTGCCTGAAATATTACAAGATCAAAAATCTCATTATCAAAAGGAATATGATGACTATCAATAATAATTTGCGTTCTTGGTCCAAAATAGATATCACTCTCAATAATAATATTTTTTGAATTAAAAATCATTTCTGTATTTGTAGTTATAGTTGCACCACCAATTATTAGAATTTTAGGATTTACTCTATCATGTAGTAGTTTGGACAATAATTCAAAATTTTTTTTTGCGCTTAAATTATTGCTTAATGATGGCACAATCTTTCTTAACCATTTTAGTTTTTTAATAAAATGGATTTTTAAAGTGGCAATCTTATTAGTCTCTCCAACATAATTTTGAATACTAAAAACACTATCTTCTTCATTAATTAGAATAGGAATGTTGTCAATAATCGGATAAACAATCCCACACAAAATATTTGTACACTTAATGCTAGAATTTCTAACAATGGCTTTTTTCTTACAAACAGGACAAACAAATAGGTCTTTCATTACATTTAATTGATTAATATTCTTATTTAATAGTTCTATTTTTCTCATTTATTTCTTTACCCTTAAATTTTTGCTATTTTTTAAAAAAAAGTAATAGTAAAAAACACAACTTACTTATCTAATAAAGTGGATTATCAACAAATACAAAAGTCGTTTTTAAAAAGTCAAAACATCAAAATGAATAATTACTCATGCGCCCAAATAATGCAACCTTGATTGAGTTAATAAAATTGATAGTGGTATAAAAAGCATAACTATATCTAGTTTAGTAATTTCTTAATTAATATTCACTAAATAAGTTTAATATCTTTTTGCACTGAATATTTGGGTTTTTTTTACTGAAAACAAAGTTTTGAGCTTTTGTACCTATTTCTCTTAATTTGGATGGGTCTATTTCAATTATTTCAGATATCCTAATAGCCAATGCACTAATGGATAAATCAGAGATAGTAAAACAAAAATCAAAATATTCATCAGGAATACCAGGTAATTTGTACATTAAAGTCGGAGTACCTGATGCAAAATACTCCATAATTTTTGATGGAAAAGAATACTTTGTGAATTCACCCTCTGGAGTTCTTGGGTTAATTAGTAGAAGTGCCCTTCTTTGCAGAGATAAGGCATATTCACGGGTGACATTTCCTTTAAAAATAATTCTTTTGTCTTCTATCGCTGCTTTTTGAACAATTTCTTTTGCATCACCATCACCACAAATAATCAGTTCTATCTCTTTATTATTGATGTGCTTAAAAGATTCAATTAAGTTTACAATGCCATACCTTTTAGCAAGCGAACCTGTATAAACTATTAGTTTATGTCTTGCTTGCTTATTAAATTCAAAGTCTTTTTCCTTATTAAAAATTCCTTCAATTATTAACCAAGGTTGACTTTTTATAGGTAGCTTGCTTACCATATATTTGCTTAACAAAACATAATAATCTATATATTGATAATATTTTTTAATACTAATGGTATTAATAATTTTACTTATTTTATATAAAAACCCTTTGGGGACTTCCATATATTCATACAAATCTGGAACAATTTGACATATTTTTAGTTTTGGAAACTTATTTTTTATGGACACTACAGCCTTTATAAAATCAGGTTGTATAGAGTAAATAATAATTGTTTTAGTACCCGAATTCTTACTGCACCAAGATTCAATGTTTTTTTTTAAATTACTTCTTATAAAAAAATGTTTTATAAATAATAAATTTAATATTGAAATACTTTTGCCATTGTTGCTGAAGTTAATTGATTTTAGATGTATTTTTTTGTATCTGCCCGGGTATGCTCCGATAAATGGAGCAGTCAAAAAAGATATTTTATCCGGCTCAAGATGAGATTCAAGACCTGTAATAAAGTTCTTTTGTAAAGCATCTGCTGCATTTTGAATATGACCTTTACTATTTATATGGATTTCTTCTATCAATTGCTGGGGGAAGAATCCGCCAAGAAACAAATAATTATTATTCAGCATACTTTTAGTCATAATTGTAATTTATTCCTAATTATTTGTCTAAAAGTGAAATCATTTTCCTAAATGTGTCAATATCTTCAAATATGTCGACATTTTTAGCCAGAAACCCGTCTGACATATTCCACCATTTTACTTCCAACAAATAATTTATTGTTTCATCATTAAATCTTTTTTTTACTGTTTTGGCAGGAACACCTCCCACAATCGCATAAGGTATAACATCCTTAGTAACAGTTGCATTAGCTAATATTACTGCGCCATCCCCTATGGAAACTCCACCTAATATTGTGGCTCCTGCTCCGATCCAAACATCATTGCCAATGATAACACCATATTTAAGAACTATATCGGAATATAAGAATTCATTAAAACGTTGCGTTTTTGTGAACGTTGTTCCATTCTGTTTTAGTAAAGAATAAAATGTTGGATGAGTACTCACAAATTTATTTAATGGATGAGTAGCTGTAATTGTTACTACATCATTAGCTATTGAACAATATTTACCTATTTTCGCCGAAATATTACAATTACTTCCAATATATGATCCATATCCAAGTCGGCCCGAGAAAATAGTTTTTTTGCCAATTTTATTATTCCCTTCAAATACTGACCTACTATTTATCCTTGAATTTAAAGCAAGTACTACTTTTCTTTTATGTAATTTATTCTGGATAAAAAGAATAAAGTTTCTCATGTAATTTATAAATAATTTTATCATAATCATTTCACTTTTAAAAATGGAATAGGAGAAATACGTTCTCCTTCCTTTTTATTAAAAGCTATTGCTGTAAGTGATAGAATCAAAGTTAGATTAGCAATAGGACCAAATCTAAAATACGGTTGAGTTAAACCAAATAGCAAGAGATATAGCCATAAAATTTTAAAAAATAAACTTCCTTGTTTCCACACATGATAAACAAAGATGAAAAAAAACAATCCAGTAAATATTCCGTAATTGGCTAAAACATCTATTATGAAATTGTGACTAGGGCCTAGCACATTCTCAAAATTTTCGTCCAAACCACCAAAAAATAAGTTATTTTTAAAGACATTAAGATATTGCATAATTAATTCATATCGAGTTGAACTAAAAAATAAAGAGTCTCCTCTAACTGAGAAAAGATATAAATACCAATCTAAAAGTATTAAAACAAGAATTCCAGAAAATATTAATGATAAACTCAAGCCCAATGATATTTTTTTTGATTTTATATAAAAATAAAATGGTACAAATATTGAGGCTATTAAAGCCGTTCTTGACTCCGACAAAAGAATACCTGCGAATAAGATAAAAAATAAGAATACACGCCATTTATTTTTTAAATCAACAAAAAAAAGAAGAATTATTGCAATGCCAGCATAAAACCCATAGATATTTCTATGTAAAGCAAACCCTCTAAATGTACTTATAATACCACCAATATGTACGTTAAACATTTTCATGGATTCTACATTTGATAAAACAAGCAATAAGTACACAGGTATAATACACCATAATAGTAATATAATAAAAAGAAAAGAGGAAATATTTTTGTTAATATTGTACCTAAATAACACACCAAAGATTGCTATATATGATAAGGGGGTTGTAATAACTGCATATTCAACATTCTTAAACCCATTTGCCAACAATGATATAAAATAAAAATAATTCAATAAGAATATTATTTTAAGAAGTGGACTTAATTTTAAATCCTTATCAATGAGAATAACGAGTAAAAAACATATTGCATTAAAAATTGCAAGTTTTAGTTGGTAAAATTCAACAAACAATTCATTTTCGTTTATTGAAATTGTTACGAAACCCTTATCTAAGGTAGGAAAAAGTAGGTAGGCCAAGTTCACTATTACGATTATAAAAAAAAGTATATCAACTTTTTTATTAAATTTTGTAACGATCATAAAATATCACTAGTATTTATATATTGTATTATTATATTTTTATTAATGCAATTAATAACACCCAAATTGAGATTTTTATATTTAGGAATATATGACAAACATATTTTAATAACACAAATTACTGTCTGTCAAAAGCATCAATAAATGAATTCTTTGTTCGATTGAGAATACGAATACCCAAATTCTCTGAATATCTTCGTAAGATATGATAACCCTCGAACATTTTTGCGTAATCTCTCAATAATTCATGCATGGTATAGTAATTCCCATAGGCAGTTCTAATCGGGGAATATTTAATTTCAGCAGTATCGTAAAAATGTGGATTTTCTAAACAGACCAAATTATCTTCTTTTACAAATATATCTTTTGTCCATGAATGTTCAGCTCCTAAAAGATTTATTTCATTATAGTGCATATTGATAGCTATAAAAATACTTGCTCCTAAAACAGTATTTAATGGAGGCATACCTAAATAATTTTTAAATACAAAATATTTGAACTGAGTAAATCCAAATATTGATGTAGAATTAAAATTTATAATAGAAATATTTTTATTTTGACTAAAAATATTTTCATATAATTTAGACTTATATGCAGCAGTCGGAATCAAGATGTACATTTGCCAATTTACTTTATCATTAATCGTATTCAGAATCAAAATTCCTGCATCAAGAAACTCTTTCTCAACTTTATGACTCCAGTAACAAGGATCTAATAATACATAATATTTTGGTTTTATAATTTCAAAATATTTGGATATTGCGAAATCATTTAGAACAAAGAGTTCTTTTGTTTTTAAAAGCTCTAAATCATTTGATAAACTTTCATTAAGAGAAGGGCCATTACCAAGGATATAACACTCCGGAATACCATTAGAATCTAGTTTTCTAATTTGTGGCAATAATTGACTTGATCTAATTATCATTAAAACAGATAATAATGTTTGTTTTATCAATTTTATATATAATAATATTTTTTTTATTAGGTATTTTAGCATCATTATGATTTAATTAGTTGAAAAATATTCCATGGCATTTTATGCACTTTTGCACTAAATACCCAGACTACAATAAAGAAAATAAAGAAGGTGATAAAATAAGAAAAAGAAGCTCCCACAGCACCAAACCAGAGAATTCCATAATATGTAATAGGTAATTTAATTATTGCTACAGACCCTGTGATTGCCGCTAAAATATATGTTTTTTTGGAATAAATAATATAGTTTGTAACCATAAAGTACATTCCCTGAAAAACAAGACCATAAACTATAAATGTTGAATATGTGCTTATATTATTAAATTTATTGCCCACTAAAAAAGATGAAAGAGTCGGAAATATTATTAACAAAAAAGTAGCAAAAAGAAAAATAAATAAGAAATAAACATATGTAAATCTTACAATATTTATATTTATCTGAGAATTATTTTGACTAAGTTTACCGAATAACCATGGAACGTAAGCATTATTAAATGCTACCGTAAATAGTGCAATAATGGAACCAAGTTGATAGGCTACAGTATAATTACCTGTTTGTTCCAAATTAATCATATTTGTTAGGAAAAGTCTATCAATCGATGTAAACAATATACCGCCTATTGCATGTGGTATCAATGGCAATCCAAATCTTAACGCGAATTTAATATCTTTATAATTAATATTTAGATTTAATGATTTAGTCTTGTATAGAATGATTAAAGAAGTTATTGAAAAAAAAGCTCCAGTAAGTATCTGAGCCCCCAACACCCCTTCCCATGACTTATTTAAACCGACAACAAAAAGGATAGTGAAACTGAAGTATAAAATTGATCTAGTGATTTGTATAATACCAAATTTTATTGGTTTAACTTTAACCTGATATAATACCAAAACAATTGCTGTTATAAATTGAAACGCTGCCACAATGAGGATATATTTTATCCATACATCTTGAATTTGTGTAAATTCATGTATATAACTAAAAAAGAAGTAGAATAAAATTGAATTCACTAAGAAACTTACCATAAATAAAACCAAACAACTACCAACAAATGAAGGGAAATCAGATATATCATTATCATAATACTTTCTTTGAATTGCGCCTTCAATGTTTATGGCAACAAATGGATAAATCAAACCAATCGAGAGTTGAAACATTGCAACTATTCCGTAATCTGTTGGTGTCAGTTCTCTCGTCAAAATTGGAAGTATAAAAAACGGAATCGCAGCATTAATAACACTTGAAACGGTATATATTCCTGATGATCGAAAAAGCGAAGAGGAAAATACTTGAATAATATAATTGTAATATTTACTTATAAGCATCTATACAACCGTAGAATTCTCTTAATGTTAAATGGCGATGAATACTAAATCCACTTTTATTTACTCCTAATACATCATTATATTTTCCTACATAAATTTGATCCCCGTTATGATCAAAATCTTCACACCAAATAAAATCATATGGCCATAATATGTCCCCCCCAGTGTGAAACCAATAACAAAAAAACGAAAACGCACATAGTATAGCAGAAGGTAAAAAATATTTACTTTTCAAATCACTGGGATTCATACCTCGTGAGTTTTCATATAATGTCTTTTTCACTAAATACCACTGTGTCTTTAGAGATTTATTAATAAAAACCTCGTTTAAATACCAATCTTGATTATAAAAACATGGCTCGTTTATATTTGAATTTATCCCAAAATAATCCCTTAAAGATTTTAATGTTAACTTGCCCCCTCCTAAAATCTGAGATACACCCAGTATTAAAAGATAGTCATTTTTTTTTTCTTCAAGTTCTCTTAGTGTAAAAGTAATATCTGGATAACTATTTGGTATTATTATTCCCATTTGGTCAGAAATTAAAGACAACTCATCTGGACCAATAAAATTTTTACCCATAATATGTCTTGCTTCAATTAATTTTGCTGTTCTTTCCATTTTTGATATTCTATAACTTCCTTAAAAGTTGCTAAATGACCTAGAGTAAAATATTTTTCAATTCT
This sequence comes from Melioribacteraceae bacterium, assembly GCA_041674625.1. Lineage (GTDB taxonomy): Bacteria > Bacteroidota > Ignavibacteria > Ignavibacteriales > Melioribacteraceae > BRH-c32. Next base: position 20,885 of record JBAYVI010000027.1, read on the forward strand.
TTCAAATTCTATTTCTAATCGTTCATATCTTATGCCCCAACCAGAATCGTTAAACCATCCTAAGTTTCGAACAGGAGCGTTGAACAAAATAATTTTGTTGTGAAAATCAAGGACTTGACGCAAAAATGTTAAGTATGCTCTATACTGATGTTCATGTGATGCTACTAAAATCAATCTTTCCCAATTATGCCTTTTAGCAATTTTAAGAACTTCCACAGCCTGTTCCATAGTATTTAAGGATTTATTCTCATGTATTATATCTTCAATTGGCACTCCTTTAGAAAGAATATGCGGTAAAATATCAGTGAAGGGAAAACTTCCATATTCATAATCCGTAATTCCACCACTAAATATTATTTTTTTTGCCCATCCTTGATTATAGAGACTTACAGCTTTTTGATATCTGTGAAGACCATCTCCTTCAAGCAAAACTATCGCATCCGATATTTTAAGAGTGTCGTTATCAATTATTGCAATACCTTTTTGCACATCTTTCATATCAGAAATTATCCCAAAAAAGTGGAGCACCAGCTGTAATATTTGTTCTAGCAACTTTACCAATAATAATATTCTTAAACTTCGGTGGAATACCTAAAGCTGGCCTTAAAACGTCAATATCATCTAATGTAATGATTTTTCCTTCAAATATATCACGTTTTGCATAAAGGCAACGTCTTTGAGCATAAACTGTTTCTCCTTCTTCTTCAACGACTTCCTTGCGTGTGCTTCCCATTGCTCTTTCAACTTCACGGACATAGTCTACCATTAATTTAAATTCGGAAGGATTCATAGAATGTGGATGATCAGGACCTTTGTCCGTTTTATCTAATGTAAAATGTTTTTCAATTACACAACCACCCAATACTACAGATGCTAATGCTACAACTGGTCCTGGTGAATGATCAGAATAACCGGTCAATACATTAAATGCCGCCTCATAAGTTTTTAATACATTTACATTAGCACTATCAATCTTTGATGGGTAGTTCGTTATACACTGCATCAAAACTAAATCTTCATTTCCGGTTCCTTCAATTATACGAATAGCTTCGTCAATCTCAGCTAAAGTGGAATCGCCTGTTGATAACATAAGGGGTTTTCCTTTTCGTGCAATATATTCTATCATTTCGTGCCAAGTTATCTCACCTGATCCTATTTTAATGAAAGGAACATCTAATTTAATGCAAAGATCAACAGCTTCAAAATCATAAGGAGAGGTAGAAAAATCTATGCCAATTTTATTACAATAATCGGAGATTTTTTGGTGCCATTCATGTGGAAATTCTGCATCCATGAAAACCTCACTCACAGTGCGTCCCCATGAACCATGTACACCTTTTAAATTCATTTGTGAAAATCCTCCCTCCGAAACAATTTTATGTGTAGTAAAAGTTTGAAATTTTGCACAATCCGCCCCAGAGTTTTTTGCTGCATCTATTAGAAGCTTAGCTTTATTTATATCTTTATTAAAATTTGCACCTATTTCAGCAATTATATACGTTGGATACCCTTTCCCTATAATTCGCTTGCCAATTTTAATATGTTTATTAAATCTTGTCATAACTACTCCTTTAAAAGTTTTTATTCGTTTTGTATAAAATTTTTGCTTTTTCTAAATCCCAATAATTTGTTTTCAAATGAATCATCTTTGAACATATTTCTAAATGGCATTTAACTCACTCTTCTTAAGATTTAGTTATTATTTATATTACTTTTGGACAAATTAATATTTGAGAATTATTGATTATAATATTTTTTTATATAAATAAATTCTGTATCTACCTGAACCTCCGTGAAAGGGAGAGATCATTTTATAAATCATTTCATAAATATTAAGGTTGATTGGGAAATTATCAGAAATTATTTCAATATGACGCACTGATTCTGGGAACAAAACAAAATTAGAGTTTTGATGATATATATAATCCGGCTTAATATCTCTTTGTATGAAGGAAAAATAATCAATAATCGTTTCTTCCGTCATTTCTGAAAGTGAATTTGAATTAAATACAACACCCATTGAATCATAATTAAATAATTTAAGCATATAATTTGGGATTATATAGCAAGTATTAGATTTAAAGTCATCAACAAAATCAGTCAAAAACTCTACCCTTATTCCTAATTTTTTTAAATAGTAATAACAGATCAATCCTGTTTCTGGTAAATCAATATTAATATATGGTGAATTGCATTTCAATTTTCTTAACATACTGATGACACCACCATACCCCCCCCCAATCTCTAATATTCCACTTTTACCTGACTGCGTAGAAAGATTTAATAATTGTGATGCAAAATAAAAGTGACGTGGACTATCGGGTAATATTACACTTTCAGAATTATCTAAACCAAAAGGATTCCCTATTTGCTTAGAGGAAGAAATGTCATTTATTTTTGGAAATGGAGCAAATTCTTCTGTAGCATCTAAATCCGCTAAAATTATATCTAGGTTTTGATCATTAAATTCTTCAACACTTGGGGACACTAATCCATAACTTATGTCAGTAATAAAAAAATTGCGCAATAACTTCGATAATGACTTTACATCTTTTTCAATCAAACATCTTAAATATTCTTTTCGCTTAAAGTTGTCAATAAAAGACCACTCTCCAGTCGTCTGTTTTCTTAAAATACATGAATATAATTCAATAATCTCTTTAGCCAGAAATTCATCTTCCTTTGTGGGGGGCAATAAAACTGTGGGGATATATAACGAATTATAATCGCGATTTGGGTGATTAAACTTAGAAATCTGAGGAAATGTCTTTCTCATAATTTTTATCCTTTTTAAAATGATTTTAATGTTTTACCAAGAATTTCAGCTTGCTTTTCTGCTTCATCCAAATCCCAATAATTTGTTTTCATCTGAATCATTCTTGGTTGTAAGTATTCAGCATTTGGACAAAGCTCTTTGTCATATTTTTGCCAAACCCCATCCATTTTTTGAATTTCATTTACAAACAAAGGTTCATTATAGGTTAATTTCCAAGCTGCATAAAATCCATCTCCTCCATTTTTTTGGAACAAATCCCTAAATTTATACCAATCAATTGAAGGATTATCAGTATCCAAAATAACGCTGTATGACCAATAAGTATTTTTATACCCATCAGGTTCGACTTGTCTAATTAAAAGATTTTGTGCATCAATTACTTCATCAAATATTTTAGCAATTTGAATTCTGTTTTCAACTAATTCTTGTGCTCTCTCAAGCTGTGCTAAAATAACTGCAGCTTGAACTTCTGACATTCTATAATTATAACCTAAAGAAACATGACGGTTGTAATTTGGATCTTGAATATCATTGCGGGTGATTTTGCCTTGCTTAGCACTTACTCCTGCATAACCCAAACTACTGAATCTTCTAGCACTATTCGCTATGTCTTCATAATTAGTTGTAAGCATTCCACCCTCCCCACAAGTTATATGTTTACTTGCCTGAAAACTAAAACTAGAAAAATGTCCGAACTGACCAACAAATTTACCTTTATAAGTACCCAAGAAACATTCAGCATTATCTTCAATTAAATAAAGCTTATTCTCATTGCAAATTTCTAATAATTTATCATAATCCGGACTAAGCCCATAAAGAGAAACGGATATAATTGCCTTTGTTTTTTCAGTAATACATTTTTTTACTGCTTCCGGATCAATATTAAATGTTGCCCTGTCAACATCTGCAAAAACTGGTATACTATTGTTTTGCAAAACAGCTATCGCTGTACTTGACATGGTCAATGGTGGAACAATAACTTCTTCACCTGCCTTCACACCAAGGGCAGCTAAAGCCGTATGCATTGTTTGGGTTCCATTTACATGCCCAATGGCAAATTGAACATTAAATAATTTACGGAACTCATTTTCCAAACGATTATTGAATACACTGTTTTTAGATGTTTCAAACTCGTTATCTAACACTTCTAATACATACTTTTTCTCTAAATCAGTAAATCTTTTCATATTTGCTCTTTGTTTGTTTTTTTATAAAATGTACTACGTTCAACAGTTGAATTTATTCTTGCAATATCTGGTTCCTTTTTCAATAAATCTAATATCTCGAACATACTAAATATTTCATTTAATTTGTAAAGGCGGTTATATATAATTTCAACCATATCCCAATCAAGTTGGGTATCTATTGTCCAACGAAGGTATGAAAGGTTAGTTTCATTAAATAAACATAACTGTTTGAAAATTGAAGGATTTCTATAAAAGAATTGAGTTACATGTTCCCTTTCGAAAGGATCTACAGAATTTTTGAAGGCAATTTCTAAAGCATCAAATGAAAAGACTTCAGTATCTAAACCTTCTGGAAAAGTTGGTGGCTTGTTATTATATGCAAAATCTAAATTGTTTTTCTCATAAAGCTCTAGTACTTCATCTATGATGTAAGGATCCTTGAAGGGATCATCAGCTGTTATTCTAACAATAGTCCCTGCGGAAAAATATTGCGCAGCTTTGTAATACCTATCAAGAACATCGTTCTCATTTCCTCTAAAACAATCTATACCATTCTCTCTAGCCCATTTTTCTAGTGTATCATCATTCTCGTTTTGGGTTGTTGCTAAGACAATTTTTTCTATTTTTTTTGAATACTTTAGTCTGTTTATTATGTGCCAAATAAGTGGTTTTCCACACAGGTTTTTTAATACCTTGTTGGGTAACCTCGTGGAACCTGTTCTTGCCTGTATAATTGCTACTATCATTGAACTTTCGCTTACTATATTGTTTTTTATAAAAATATTTTGTTTCAAGTCTATTTTGAGGGAAATGGATACAAACTAAATATTTTTCGTATAATGTTTTATTTGCTTGATAATCATTTGTATTTTTATCTTCGATTAAAGAAATACTATTTTTAAATGTTTTATAAAGTTGAGTTTATATACTTGATAAATCCTCATAGAAAACAATATCTTGGAGTAATTTTTACTAAAACCGTTTAAATTCCTTTCTCCACACGATTCTATTTATATAATCTGTATAAGAAATAATAATTCGAACCACTTTATCAGCTACATTCGGCATTGAATAATCACTCACTAAACGTAAAGTTCTATCATCAACTTGTTTTTGTTTGTTTAACACCTGAATAGCTTGAACTATCCTTTCTGGATTAAACCCTGTCATCATTACGGAAGCCTCTTCCATTGCCTCTTGTCTTTCGTGTGTTTCACGTATATTTATAGCAGGAAAGTTAAGAATTGATCTTTCCCCCTTTGGGAGTACGGAGAGTTAAGCCACTAATTTAATGTTTCTCACTTCAAAATCCACTGGTGTATAATAATTTATTGATGAATGTCGCCTCTGCCGGTTATAATATATTTCGATATACTCGAAAATCTCTGTTTTAGCTTCTTCTCGACTTAAATAATTTCTCGTATAAATCAATTCAACCTTCAGAGTATGGAAAAATGATTCTGCTGCTGCATTGTCATAACAATTACCCTTTCGGCTCATGCTCTGAATAATTTTATTCTGATTTAGTATATTTCTTACTCCCGCAGATGCATACTGACTTCCACGATCTGAGTGAAAAATCATTCCTTCTTCTGGTCTTCTATATAATAGTGCCTGTTTAATTGCTAATACTACAATATCTGCCCTGTTTGTTTTTATATATCTCACTTATTTTTGCCTCTAATCGAATATTCTCCAACTTTCGTTGACTCATTTTCGATTTCAAATACTTATGATATCCGCTTCTTGATACTTCCATTA